>CAIWTG010000146.1 GCA_903915565.1 uncultured Chloroflexota bacterium | reverse complement strand
GTCTCCATGGCGACATCCGTGCCGGTACCGATAGCAATGCCGACATCCGCGCTGGCCAGCGCCGGGGCATCGTTAATACCATCACCGACCATAGCTACTACCCTGCCCTCGTCGCGGAGCTTTTTTACTTCTTCTGATTTATGTTCCGGCAGTACCTCCGCCAAAACACGTTCAATGCCCGCCTGACGTGCAATAGCCTCGGCTGCGCGTTTATTATCGCCGGTAACCATCGCCACCTCAATGCCCTGGCGGCGTATCTCCGCCACCACTTCCGCCGCCCCCGGCTTTAGTGTATCCGACAACGCGATAAGCCCTACCGCTTTCTTTTCCACCCCCAAAAATATCACCGTCTTGCCGTCGTTCCAGAGCGCGGCGGCTTTTTCTTCCAGCTCTCCCAACTTAACTTTATTGTCTTTCATCAGCTTTGAACTGCCCAGTAAATAATCCTTTTTCTGAATCTGCGCCGTTGCGCCATGCCCGGGGATGGCTTTGAATTTTGAAGTGGCTAATAATGAAAGCCGTTTTTCTTCAGCTGCCCTAATCACCGCATCGCCCAGGGGATGTTCCGAGTCGTGTTCGACAGAAGCCGCCAGACGCAGTACCTCTGTTTCTTTATAAGGTGCGACGGTGATGATATCGGTCACGCGGGGTTTGCCTTCGGTCAATGTGCCGGTTTTATCCAGTAATATGGTATCTATTTTATAAAATCGTTCCAACGCTTCGGCGCTCTTGATGAGAATGCCATGCTCCGCCCCTTTTCCCGTCCCTACCATAATCGCTGTAGGCGTCGCCAGCCCTAAGGCGCAGGGGCAGGCGATAACCAGCACGGCGATGAAGTTCAGGAAGGCATAAGTCAGTGAAGGGTTTGGACCCAAAAAATACCATATTACAAAAGTTATAATGGCGATGCCGATGACCGCCGGTACAAAATAGCTGGCAATGACATCCGCGAGGCGCTGGATGGGAGCTTTACTGCCCTGTGCCTCCTCCACCAGACGCACGATACGCGCCAGTGTAGTGTCTTTACCGATGCGCGTGGCTGTAAACTGGAAACTGCCGGTCTTGTTGATGGTTGCCCCGATCACCTCGTCGCCGGGCTTTTTCTCCACCAGCAGGCTTTCACCGGTCACCATGGACTCGTCAAGCGACGGGCTGCCTTTAGTAATAACGCCGTCGACCGGAACGCGTTCGCCGGGCCGCACGAGAATCAGGTCGCCCACCTGTACGTCTTCGATGGCGATTTCTTGTTCTTTACCTTTACGGACAACGAGGGCGGTTTTCGGCTGCAGACCGATGAGGTTTTTAATCGCCGCTGAGGTTTGTCCTTTAGCTTTGGCCTCAAGGAAACGACCCAGTAAAATAAAAGCGATAATTAGCGCCGAAGTATCAAAATATAAATTAGGTTCGGAGCCACCCACCATCAATGCCGAGGGAAACAATACGGCCACCACGCTGTAAAAATATGCCGCCGATGTTCCCACCGCGATGAGGGTATTCATGTCTGCCCGCAGGTGTTTTATCGCGCCCCAGGCGCCCCGATAAAAGCGCAATCCCGCCCAGAACTGCACCGGCGTCGCCAGAACCCAGAGCACATAGCCCATACCGGTGAAATGCGGCGTAAACATCATCACCATGATAATTACGCCCAGCACGGCGGCTAAGATAAAACGGTTTCTTACTTTTTTGGTCTCGCGGTCGGAGGCGGCGGTAACGTCCTCCAAAGCCTCGACCTCTTTGCCAAGCTCGTAACCGGCATCCTTGACCGCCCGGCGCATATCGGGGAATTCCGTGCCTTCCAGGTATTCAACGCTGGCTTTTTCCGACGCCAGGTTAACGCTTACAGAAACCACACCGGGAATGCTTTTGAGGGCTTCTTCGACACGGGCAACGCAGGAGGCGCAGGTCATCCCCTGCACCGGGTAAATGGATTTCTTGGTGGCAACACCGTATCCCGCCCCCGTGACGCTGCCCATGATAGTTTTAAGGTCAACTTTTTTGGGGTCGTATTCCACCGAGGCTTTTTCTGAGGCTAGATTTACGTTTGCCTGCACAATGCCTTTAGTTTTACGCAGCGCTCTTTCCACGGCTGCTACGCAATTGACTCAAGTCATGCCAGTAACGGGCAGGCTAATTTGCTGAAGGTGCTTTTCTTTTACTGTCATTTCCAAATATTCTCAAACTTATTACTCTAACTAATATATCATATTGTAAAACTGCACCCGAGTATGTGACCAATATCTCTTGTATTAGTACGTAAAAATGTTTCTAAAACTTAATTAAGTTTTAACAATTTACTGGTATATTCAAGGTATAAAGCCATTGAAAGGAGGTGATTTACATGTGGCAAGATAAGAAATTCATCATCATCGCCTCATTGCTGGTGCTCCTGGTGGCAGCCGTCGGTACGATTGGAGGAATCCTTTTAGTCCGGCAGGGTAACGCCGAACAAAACAGGGAAATGATGGCAGATAACTCCCATAAAGTAACGATTGTCCTTCCGAACAATAATAATCTAGGTACCACCACTCCTCAGGAAGCTCTGAATAACTACCTGGATAAACTCGTCACGGATGGCAAAATAACCCAAAAACAAGCTGATGACTTTAAAGCTTGGCTAAAGAATATGCCGGAAATGTCGGGAATATTTAGCGATGCCAATCAGCCGGGTTCAGGTATATTAGATCGGATGCGCAATATGATGGGGGGTTTTGGCTTCAAGTTTGGCCAGTAACATTTTAAAAACTCCAGCTTTTAACGAACTGCTTAGAGAGAGGGGGAAGCAATATCCCCCTCTTCGGGCGTTTTAACAATTTATTAACATTTATACTATAACATAGGGTAGAATTATATACGGGGCAAGAAATGTCGGGAAAAAAGGTACTAGTAGTCGATGACGACGTTAAAACGGTAGAACTGGTTAAACTCTACTTGAACCGCGATGGCTATCGTGTGTTTACCGCCAATGACGGCCATGAAGCCCTGCGGCTGGCGCGGGAAAACCACCCCGACCTCATTGTTCTGGACCTGATGCTGCCGGGCATGAACGGATTAGACGTTTGCCGTACTCTGCGTCAGGAATCTGATGTGCCCATTATCATGCTCACCGCCCTGACGACCGATGATGACCGGCTGGCCGGGCTTAACCTCGGCGCCGATGACTATGTTTCCAAGCCGTTCAGTCCCCGCGAGCTTGCCGCCAGGGTGCGGGCTGTCCTGCGCCGTCTGCCCGGGGAGCGGGGGCCGGAAAAAATAAACCACAACGCTCTAACCATTGATTTTATGAAGCACGAAGCCTATCTGGCTGATAAACCCCTAAATCTCACCCCCATCGAGTTTAAAATACTGGGGACTCTGGTTAAAGAGCCGGGGAGGGTTTTCAGCCGTGCCCAAATCATTGAAACCGCCCTGGGACACGATTTTGAAAGCTTCGACCGCACGATTGATGTCCATATTTTGAAACTGCGGCGCAAACTCGAGCCGGATTCGCGCCATCCCAAATATATCAAAACCATCTACGGCGCCGGCTATAAACTGATGGAGAACGATAGTGATACATAATTTGAACTTAAGGCTCCTCGCTGCCTTTACCATCGTAATCATTGTCACTATCGGTATGGCGTTTTTCTTCACCTACCAGACCACCCAGAATGAAATCATCGGCATCGGCGAAAAGCTGGAGATGAACCAGGATACGCGGATGCAGACGACGTTATCCCGCTATTATCAGTTCTTCGACGACTGGACTGGCATACAGATATATATCGACCAATGGGGACAACTCTATGAGCGACGGATTATTTTGGCCGATACTGATGATGTTATTGTCGCTGATTCTGATGACCAGCTCATCGGCTACACCTATGATAAAAACCTGATGGGCAATGAAATGGCGGAAATACCGATATCCGCCTCCGGCCAGCCTTTAGATATATTCGTTCCCCCCAATAAACCTCCACCCGGACAATCCGGTTCCCCTCCCGATACAGTTGGGGTACTCTATGTAGCTCATGCCGAATTCCCCGGTATCAGCGGCACCGCCCTCGAGATAACCTACAACAGCATCGGCAGCTATTTTATCTGGGGAGGCCTGGTGGCGATTGGCATCGCCGTGCTCATTACCTTCTTCCTTTCGCGGCGTATTCTTTCCCCGGTTAAAGCACTGATTAACGTCAGCCGGCAGTACGGCCAAGGCGACTTTTCAAAAAGGATAGATAATAAAGACAAAGGCGAGCTCGGCGAGCTAGCGAGCTCATTTAATATCATGGCGGATGACCTGGAACGCATCCAGCGCCTGCGACGGAATATGGTCGCCGATGTTGCCCATGAACTAAGAACGCCGCTTTCTAATCTCAAAGGTTACCTGGAAGCGATTAACGACGGTGTGATTAAACCGGATAAAGCGGCGATTCGTTCACTCGATGAAGAGGCGACGACATTGTCACGCTTGGTCGCCGACCTCCAGGAATTAAGTCTGGCTGACGCCGGCGAGCTAAGAATCAATAAACAGTCGGAAGACGCCATTAAGGTAATTAGAGAAAGTATCATAAGCTCACGAGCAAAAGCGAAGGCCAAGGGAATAACCCTGGCGGCAGACCTGCCCAAACAGCTCCCACTCGTAAATATTGACGTACACTGGATAAAGCAGGTGCTGGGTAATCTGCTAGATAACTCCATTGAGCACACTAATAAGGGCGGGAAGATAACACTGACCGCCGCCGAGCAAGATAAAATGGTAGCCATTAGCGTTACCGATACCGGCGAGGGCATCCCTGCCGCCGACCTGCCGCTGATATTTGAACGCTTTTATAGGGTGGATAAGTCCCGAGCCAGAACGACGGGCGGCAGCGGTTTGGGATTAACCATCGCCAAGCGTTTGGTGGAAGCTCATGGCGGGACCATCACTGCGACGAGTGAGATTGGTAAAGGGAGCTGCTTTACCTTTACACTCCCCAAAGCCGCCATCCAGGCCGCTTAAACGCAGCCCGTGGCGCTGGGCATCCCCGCCCACTTGCAGGCGGAGTTCGCCGGGCCTTCCGGGAAGAGGTCATAAAGCTGCTTCAACTTAAAACCGTTTTCCTGCAGCGACCGTCTAATCATGGGGCAAATGCCGTTAGCGAAGTAGTATTTTCTTAAATAATTTAGTATTTTCCAGTGGTCGGGGGTAAGTTCAGTAACGCCCTCTTTCAACGCATAAGCCCGGGCGATATCCTCCGTCCATTTATCAGTTTCCTGTAAATAGCCCTTGGCATCAACCTCATGCATCTGGCCGGCAAGTTCCATTTTCGGCATAATTCTAATTCCTCATTTCATGCTGTCGATGATGAATCCCGCCGCCAGCCGGCAGCCCAGTCCGGGCGGTAAGCCGCATTTTTCAAAGCCCTTTTCTTTAGAGAAAGTGACCATCGCCGCCGGGCTTTCACCGGGATTCAGCTTGCGCCCGATGATTACCGTCTCGATGATATCCGCGCAATACAAATGGCCGACGGCGTCTTCAAAATATGCCATGAATTTTTGCGATATGGAAATGACCTTATTGGTCGCCTCGTAGTCCAGTCGGTTATCAGTGCCGAAGTAAAGCCCAAAGGCAATCAAACTGCCGGTAATGCCGCCGCAAATTTCACCCGTCCCACCGATGCCCGGGAAGGGCGTCAGCGCCTTAATGATTTCCATGTTGCCCAACCCGAACTCCTCCAGCAATGCCATGGCGGTGCCCTGGGCGCAGTTTTTAAAGATAAAATTATATTCCTCGGCACGCAACTGAACTCGGTCAAGGATTTTTTCTTTATCGGCTTTCATCGCCGCCGGGTCGAGCTTTTTGCGGGGGATTCCTTTTTCCATCATCTGCTTGACTCGCGTCTCTATCGCCGCCACATCCCAGACGCGGTTAGACAGTTCATCCACTTTTTTCTTTAAAGCCGCATAATCTGTCATAAACTCTTGCCTCCTGGATATATGCTATCTACGCTATATAACTTCTATTTGGTTGTTTTATTATACACAATTACTGCGAATAGAAAAAACATATTCGCAAAAAAGACAACGGGGGAATAGGTGGCGGGGTTAACTTTTGACTATTTCTTTTTCGGTTTTTCGTCTTCGATATGATAGTGCTGGCGGAGGGGAATTTCTTTGAGGAATAAGTTGATAATAAAAGCCACGACAATCGCTATAAAGGCAAAAAGAAAAACTTGAGTGATAGAAGAAGATAATGCTTCACGTAATGCCTGCATCACCCTGTCCAATAAAGTTCCGCTCGGGTCGCCAATGTTGGCGACAAGTCCTTGCAGCTGGGCCTGGGCGTCGGTACTCACTAAAGCCTGTGGATTACTCATCAGACTGTTCAATTGCGCTGACGGAGCGCCGTTTAAAACTTCCGTCGGGAGTTTTGCTATCAGCGTTGTGGCAAACTGGTTATTCATTACCGAGCCGAATACCGCCAGGCCCACCGAACCTCCCAGCGAGCGTAAAAACGCGGTAGATGCTGTAGCGGTGCCCAGCACCCTGTACGGCACGGCATTCTGCACCGCCAGTAAATAAAGCGGCATGGTGATGCCCAGTCCCAATCCGGTGATAACCATATACAATATCGCTGAGCCTTCAGTTGTATTAACATTCATTGTAGAGAGTAGCCAAAGCCCTACCGCCATCAAGGCTGTGCCTACCGCGCCCTGAATGCGGTAATGCCCACCCGCCCGTGCCAGCACCTGTCCGGAAATAAAGCTGCCGAACACGTTGCCCAGCATCATCGGTATAATAAAGGTGCCGCTGGACGTCGCAGAGGCGCCAAGTACGCCCTGGAAAAACAGCGGGATAAAAATGATAGCCCCGAACATACCCGCGCCTGTAATAAAAATCATGACTGCGGAAATAGAAACAATGCGGTCTTTGAAAATAAAAAGCGGAATGATGGGTTCTTTAACCTTTGTCTCCACCCAGAGAAAAATAGCTAAAGCCGTCCCCCCTAAGGCAAACATACCGATTATTGTTCCCGAGCCCCAGGCATATTCTACCCCGCCCCACGATAAAGCCAGCATTATCGGCACTATGCCCAGTATCAGCAGTATAACCCCTACATAGTCGATGCTGTGTTTTAAATTATCCGGCTTGATATTGGGGAAAAAGAACATAAAGAGAACGATGACAATTATGCCGAGTGGAACATTCACGAAAAATACCCAATGCCACGACAGGGCATCCGTTATATAGCCGCCGAGCATGGGCCCGACAATTGCAGAAACGCCAAATACAGCGCTCATAAAGCCCTGGTATTTACCCCTCACCGCCGGCGGGAAAAGGTCGCCGATAACCGTGAAGGCGTTAGCCATCATCACGCCCGCCCCGATGCCCTGGACACCGCGGAATATAATTATCTGGTTCATCGTGTTACTGAAGCCGCAGGCGATGGAAGCCAGTACAAAAATCGCCAGACCGCCAAGGTAGAAATACTTGCGGCCGTAGATATCCGTCAGCTTACCGGTAATAGGGACGGCGACAGCCGAGGTAATAATATACGCCGTAGTAATCCACGTGTATTGACTGAACCCGCCCAGGTCGGCGATGATACGCGGCATGGCTGTGCCCACTACCGTCTGGTCGAGCGAACCGAGGAACATCGCCAGCATTACGCCAACAAAGGTAATGATTACCTGTTTCCGAGGTAAAGCGCGCAGTCCGACTAATGGTAATTGATCTTGAGTCATGGGAATATGTAAAAAGCCAGTTCTTTCTAGTTCCGATATATCGTAATAATTATATCATAATTAAAAGTGGTTTTACACCTAAAACCAACCTGGAAAGTAACTTCTACGTTGTATAATATAGTATATAAACATATATGATATGGAGGCAATGAACATGAAAAAAATGATTATCTTAGGCTTGGTCGCCGTAATGCTGCTGCCCCTGTTGGTAACCGGATGCGGCAGCGGCAGCGGGTCCACCACCATCGAAATTACGCTTGATAATTTCTCGGCGCAAACTAACATGGTTAAAAATGTCACCCTTAACGCACAGGACACTCTGACCGTGAAGCTGGGCTCTAATCCATCCACCGGCTTTGGCTGGGAAGAAGCGGTGATAGGTAATGCAGTAATTATTGGACAGACTTCTCGTGATTTTATCGCGCCGACAGTGGCCGGAATATCCGGTGCTCCCGGCAACGACGTCTGGGTATTTACCGCTAAATCGGCGGGCACCACTACCATTAGCTTTAAGTACGACCGCTCCTGGGAAACCGTACCCGCCACCTATACCCTGACCATAAACATAACCGTAAAATAATTAGTTAATCACGACAATTTGGGGGGAGCGTAAAAACTCCCCCCTTTTTGTTTCTGAAACAAAGCGCCTTCTGCCATGATATAATATACAGGCGTTTGCTCGAGGAAAACTTTTATGGATGAAAAAAGCCTGGAAATGCTAGATTTCCCCAAGATAAGGAAAATTCTGGCCGAATATACGTCTTTCTCCGCCAGCCGTGATTTGGCGATGAATCTGACGCCGCTGCAGGACTATGCGCGGATTTCACTCCTGCTGCAGCAGTCGGCGGAGGCCCGTTCCCTGCTGGCCCTAGATAAAGGCTTTTCCATCGGCAGCGCACATGACATCCGCGATAAAGTAAAGCTGGCGGCGTTGGAAGGCATCCTCGACCCCTTAAGCCTGCTGGAAATACAGCAGACGCTTTACGCCCTCCACGATTTGCGTCGCTACCTCAAGAGCATCGCCGGGGATTTCCCGCTGCTTTGGAGCGCCGCCGAGGGCATCGTTGAGCTGCAGCAGATAGAAAAGGACATTGCCTCCTGCATCGACCCGGCGGGAGAGGTTCTGGATAATGCGTCGCCGGAGCTGGCGGGCATCCGCGCCCGGCTGCGTAACGCCCGCGCCCAGATTTTAGAAAAACTGGAGACCATCGTTAAGTCGCCCCGGGGTGGCCGCGTCCTCCAGGAGGACGTCGTTACCGAACGCGATGGACGCTACGTTCTCCTCGTTAAAATAGAGCACCGCCACGACCTTAGGGGCATTGTCCACGATATTTCCAACACCGGCGCGACGGTTTTTATGGAGCCGACGGCTACCGTGGGGCTGGGCAATGCGATACGTGAGCTGGTGGTAGAGGAGCGGCACGAAATTGAGAAAGTTTTGCGCCTGCTAACCGCCGAGGTGGGCGCCCATGCCAGCGACATCACTCACAGCATTCAGCTGACGGCGGAGCTCGACCTGATTTTAGCTAAAGCCCGTTACGCCCACCGTATTAACGCCGTCGAACCGAATATTTTAGAGCCATCTACCGACGGCCAGAAAAAGTCCAACTATATTAAACTCGTCGAAGCGCGGCATCCCCTGCTTGGCGAAAAAGCCGTGCCGTTCTCACTAGAGTTGGGCGAAAAGTATTCCGTCTTAGTCATTACCGGTCCCAACACCGGCGGCAAGACGGTGACGCTTAAGACTATCGGTCTGCTTAACCTCATGGCGCAGGCCGGCCTGCCGATTCCCGCCGACGGCTCAAGTCAGCTGCCTATCTTGGACAACATTTTTGCCGACATCGGCGACGAGCAAAGCATCGAACAGACGCTGTCGACTTTCAGCTGGCACATGGGCAACATCGTCCGCATCATCGGGCAAACTGCCGGCAAAAGCCTGGTGCTTTTGGATGAACTGGGCACCAGCACCGACCCCGCCGAGGGTTCCGCCCTCGCCCGGGCAATACTGCGTCATTTCCTCTCTAAAAGCACGTTAACGGTTGCCACCACGCACTTCAGCGACCTTAAGGCTTTTGCCCATGCGACTCCGGGACTTAGTAACGCTTCGCTGGAATTCGACGCCAAAACGCTAACGCCCACCTATCACCTGACCTTCGGTATACCGGGGGGCAGCAACGCCATTGCCACCGCCGCCCGGCTGGGTATACCGGCGGATATCATTAACGACGCCCACAGCCTGCTTTCCGGTCACAGCCAGGAACTGGAAGGACTGCTGGCGAACCTGATGGAAGAAAAACAAAAAATCGCATCTTTGGAACGCGATTTAGTCGTTGAAAAAGAAAATGTGCAACGCCGTTCCGCCGACCTGGATAAAGAGCTGCAGCGCCTTAAAACCGAGGAACGAAAAACGCTGCAGGCGGAACGCGACGCCATCGTTCAGGAGGCGGCGGAACTGCATAAGGAGCTCCGCCAGGCAGCCACGGAACTGCGTAAGGAAAAAACCTCCGCCAAACTGGAAGAAGCTAAAAAGTCTCTGTCCAGAGTGCGCGAGCAAATCGCGAGCGAAAGGTGGCAGCCCCCCGCCGGCGCCTCACCTGAAGAAGATTCCGGCGTTATAAAAGTCGGTGACACGGTGCGGCTAAAAGAAGCCGGACTGACCGGCACCGTGCTGATGATTAATGAAGCCTCACAGGAAGTGGAAGTGCAGGCAGGCAAGACCAAAATGAGGCTCGGATTAAATGGCGTGATTAAGTCGACGCCGGTAGCGGATAAATTTGCCTCGGCTCCTAAGCTTCCACCTGCCCGCCGTGTCCCTATGGAACTCGACCTGCGCGGTAAACGCGCTGATGAAGTTGAGCCGATACTGGACGCCTATTTAAACGATGCCTCGCAGTCGAACCTCTCGGAGGCCCGTATCATTCACGGCATTGCCACGGGCACCGTACGGGCTATTGTGCGCGATTTCTTGAAAAATCACCCGCTGGCAAAATCCTTCCGTACCGGCGGACGCGATGAAGGCGGCGACGGCGTAACGGTCGTCAAGCTGCAATAATACGCCGATGAAAAAGTACGCTTTGAGCCGCACCAAGACGCTATCTCTTTTAGATTTCCTGGCTGGTTCGTCCAACGATAAAGACCTGGCGCTTTATTTGCCGCCCAAATTATCCCCCACCGAACTGGAAAGCCTGATAAAAAATCTCAATACATCCGCCAAGGCGTCCGGCGAATTGGTTAGAATTACCGCCACGTCACCCAACGGCGCCGCCGTTTATAAAGCCGAGGAGCAGATTCGTCTGGTTGTTCCCCCCTTCCCAATAAAGGAAAAGGTTATCTTTAACTCGGCGGAAGTAACGCCCCTGCGTACCATTTTGAAACACGACTATGTTATCGGAGTAATGCTGGTGCGGCTGGGGTCTTACGCCATCGGTTTATGCCAGGGGGAAAAACTTTTAACTAAAAAGGTGGGCACGGGACTCGTCCACGGCAGGCACCGCCAGGGCGGGTCGTCTTCCCACCGCTTTGAGCGCCACCGCGATAAACAGATAGAGCAGTTCCTCATCCGCGTCTGTGGCCACGTCCGTGAACAGCTGGAGCCTTACGAAAAATCGCTGGACTACATGGCCTATGGCGGCGCGCGGACGACGATACTGATGGCGCAGAAATACTGCCCCTGGCTGGAAAAGCTTGATAAGCCCGTCCTGCCGCCACTTTTAGATATCCCCGAACCACGCCTGCCCATATTACAGGAATCCGTCGGCCGCCTCTGGTCGAGCACGGTTTATGAGTGGGCTGAAGACTAGGACTTTTTACCAATCAACTCTTTGAGTCGCTTGATTGCCGCCGGCAGTACCTCGCTGATTTTCTCGTCAAAGCGTAGGTGGGCATTTTTATCAAAAGGCGTCTCGCCCTGGTTGATGATGACCAGTTTAGCCCCGGCTTCCAAAGCCACCGCCGGCATGTCCGCCGCGGGATAGACCACCAGACTGGAACCGACGACAACGAAAAGCTCGCACTTCTGTGAGTATTTGTAAGATTCCTGCAGGTCTTTAGCCGGCAGCGCATCGCCGAAGTCAACGACCGAAGATTTAAGTTTGCCGCCGCAAATAGGGCATTTATCTTCCCCCTCCACCCTATCCATTTTGAATTCGCAGGCAACACAGCGCACTTTAGTAAGGTTGCCGTGGAGCTCCGCTAACGTTTCAGGTTTGATGCCGGATTTCAGGTGCAGGTTGTCCACGTTCTGGGAAATAAGGAATGCCATCTTACCTAAATTTTGCAGCTCTAATATGGCGAGGTGTCCGTTGTTAGGTTCGACGCTCGTCCAGTTTTGCTGGCACTCGGCCGGTTTTTCATGGCGCTGGGCGGGCTCGACCCGGCCAGCGCGTTCGGCGGCATGGGCAGCAGCCGCGAAATGACCATCGCCGCCATCGCCGAACCGGCGTTGATGCTGGCGATTTTCACCGTG
>CAIWTG010000145.1 GCA_903915565.1 uncultured Chloroflexota bacterium | reverse complement strand
GTTCGCCATAGACGTTCTTAATAACATTGGTCTCGGTGCGGTCGTTAAGCAGCGTGGCGGTGCCGTGCGCATTAATATAGTCCACTTCTTCAGGGGTTACTTTTGCCTGCTGTAAAGCGAGCCTGGAGGCGTTGATAGCGCTGAAGCCATCAGGGGAGGGCTGGATAAGGTGGAAAGCGTCGCTGGTGGCGCCGTACCCTACCAGTTCGGCGAGGATAGGGGCGCCGCGTTTGATGGCATAATCGGCGTCTTCTAAAACCAGTACACCGGAACCTTCCGCCATCACAAAGCCATTCCTCTTAGCATCGAAGGGGCGGCACGCCTGTTTGGGGTCACCGTTTTTAGCAGAGAGCGCGCGGATGTTGCTGAAAGCGGCAATAACGATGGGAATAATCGGCGCTTCCGTCCCGCCGGCAATCATTACCTTGGCGCCGCCCAAGCGGATAAAGTTATATGCCTGCCCGATGGCGTCGCTGCCGCTGGAGCAAGCCGCTGAAATCGAAAAGTTAACCCCTTTTGCGCCAAGGATTAAGGAAACCTGCACTGGGGCAGCATCGCCGGTCATGGTGGGTGCAAGAATGGGACTGACCCTATCCGGCCCTTTCTCCATCAGGATTTTCTGCTGTTCGGAAACGGAGAGCAAACCGCAGACACTGTTACCGATGATTACGCCGACATCCTGCTCGTTAGAGGCGTCAATGGTCAACCTGGCGGACTGGACGGCCTGAAGACTGGCGGCCACCGCAAACTGCGTAAAGCGGTCCATACGCTGCGCCTGTTTGCGATTCAAGTATGTTGCCATATCGAAGTTCTTGACCTCGGCGGCAATCTTAGTCTCAAAGGTAGTAGTATCGAAGCTGGTAATATAGCCGACGCCGGACTCGCCTGCGATTAGCGCCGCCCACATATCGTTAACGTTGTTCCCCAACGGACTCACTGCGCCGATGCCGGTCACGACCACTCTGCGTCCGTTATTCAGTTCACCAGTCATTATTAAGCCGTCCTCCGGAAAGTGTTTATTTTATGTTTTCTAGTACTATTTTCTATATTATAACATCTAAATATTGCTTTTTCAACGCAATTATTATACATTGTTAGCCGCGCCCTTCACCTTATTTAACTCAATCAAAGCCGGGTAGTTATTATTTTCTTTTAATTCTTTTTAATTAGAACTTGTGTTCCAATTATTTAAGTGGTAAAATGGTACAATATTAGTGAGAGGTCTTGCATTATGCCATCCGATTCCATCATTGTTAAAGGCGCCCGCGAACACAATTTAAAGAATATCGACGTTGTTATCCCGCGCGATAAGCTGGTAGTGATTACCGGCGTTTCCGGCTCTGGTAAAAGCACCCTCGCCTTCGACACCATTTACGCCGAGGGACAGCGCCGCTACGTGGAGTCGCTCTCCGCCTACGCCCGCCAGTTCCTGGGGCGGATGGAAAAGCCGGACGTGGACTACATCGGGGGATTAAGCCCGGCGATATCCATCGACCAAAAGGGCCCCAGTAAAAATCCCCGTTCCACCGTCGGCACCGTTACGGAGATTTACGACTACCTCCGCCTGCTTTTTGCCCGGGTGGGGCATCCTCATTGTCCCCAGTGCGGCCGGGAAATCACCATCCAGTCGGTACAGCAAATCGTTGATGCCGTGCAAAAGCTGCCGAAAGACAGCCGCATTATGGTCATGGCGCCCATCGTTACCGACCGTAAGGGCGAGTATCAACAGGTTTTCGATGACCTGCGCAAGCAGGGTTATGCCCGCGTCCGCATTGACGGCGAGGTGCACGAGCTTACCGAAAACATCGGCGCACTAACTAAGTATAAAAAACACTCTATTGCCGCGGTAGTTGACCGGCTGGTCGTCGGCGACAGCGGTAACCGCACGCGCATTTCCGACTCCGTGGAAACGGCACTAAAGCTAGGCAACGGCACGGTGCTGGTGGGAATCGTCAGCGGGGAGGAAATGCTTTTTTCGGAGCACCTCGCCTGCGTCAACTGCGGTATCAGTATTGGCGAAATCGCACCCCGCTCTTTCAGCTTTAATACCCCCTACGGCGCCTGTCCGGCCTGCACCGGACTGGGCTTCAAGCACGTGATTGACCCCGAACTTGTTGTCAATAAAGAGCTTTCTGTTTTAGAAGGCGCCATTATCCCCTGGGCAACACATAACTGGTATCTCTGGCGTGTCCGGGAGTTAGCCAGAAAATACAATTTCTCTCTGAATACCTCACTAAAAAAAATGAGTAAAGAAGCTCTAAATGTCCTGCTTTATGGCGAAGGCGGGCCGGTACACACGTATCGCCGTTTCGGCCGCATCGTCCGCCGTACTGAAGGTTTTGAGGGCATCGTCAATGCGCTGGAACGCGTCCATCACGACACAGAGTCCGAAGGTTCGCGCGAGCATTATGAACGGTTTATGGTTTACAAACCCTGCGAAGCATGCCAGGGTAAACGCCTGAAGCCGGAGTCTTTAGCCGTCTTAATCGGTGACAAGAATATCATGGATGTCTGTGAAATGCCGGTGAACCAGGCTTTCGAGTGGACGGACCTTATTACGAAAAGCATCCTCACCGAGCGTGAGATGATGATTGCCCAGCAGATTTTAAAAGAGATAAGGACTCGCCTCGGCTTTCTTAAAGATGTGGGGCTGGATTACCTTTCCGTCGCGCGAGCCTCGATGACCTTGAGCGGCGGGGAATCACAGCGCATCCGCCTGGCCACACAAATCGGGAGCGGGTTGATGGGCGTGCTTTATGTTTGCGACGAGCCGACGGTCGGACTGCATCCCGCCGATGACTATAGACTAATACAGACGATGCAGCGGCTGCGAGATTTAGGGAATACGATTTTAGTGGTCGAGCACGACGAGGCAATGATGCGCGCCGCCGACCATATTATTGACATGGGGCCGGGGGCTGGAGAACACGGCGGCTATGTGGTAGCAGAGGGTACGCTGGATGACATTTTAAAGAACGAAAAATCGCTGACGGGGCAATACTTGAGCGGGGCTAAAGTCATACCCCTCCCCTCTTCGCGCCGTCCCGGCAACGGTAAGGAACTGGTCATTAAGGGCGCCCGCCAGAATAATCTTAAAAACATTGACGTTGCCATACCGCTCGGCAAGTTCGTCTGCATCACCGGCGTTTCCGGCTCCGGCAAGAGCACGCTGGTGGACGAAATTCTCTACCGCAAGCTGGCACAGATTTTTTACCGCGCCAAGGAGCGTCCCGGCGACTGCGATGAAATAACCGGGCTGGAAAATATCGATAAAGTCATCAACATCGACCAATCGCCCATCGGGCGAACGCCACGCTCCAATCCCGCCACTTATACGGGAGCCTTCGGACCAATGCGCGACCTTTTTGCCTCGGTGCCGGAAGCGCGACTGCGCGGTTACGGGCCAGGACGCTTTTCCTTCAACGTTAAGGGCGGGCGCTGTGAAGCCTGCGGCGGCGAGGGGTATATCCAGATTGAGATGCAGTTCCTGCCGGACGTCACCGTCCCCTGCGAGGTCTGTAAGGGCAAACGCTATAACACCGAGGCACTGGAGATTAAGTTTAAGGGCAAGAACATCGCCGAGGTGCTGGACATGACCGTCTCGCAGGCGCTGGAGTTTTTTGAGAATATTCCGAGTTTGAAAAATAAACTAAAGACACTCAACGATGTGGGACTCGGCTATATCCACCTGGGGCAGCCTGCCCCTACCCTCTCCGGCGGCGAGGCGCAAAGAGTTAAACTATCGACTGAATTATCGCGACGCTCTACAGGCAGCACGCTTTATATTTTAGACGAGCCGACCACGGGACTATCTTTTGACGATGTGGCAGCGCTTTTATCCGTGCTGCAAAAATTGGCGGACGCGGGTAATACGGTAGTAGTTATTGAGCACCATTTAGATGTGATAAAAAACGCCGACCACGTGATTGATTTGGGGCCGGGGGCGGGGGATAAGGGCGGTTATATCGTAGCAGCCGGCACGCCGGAACAGGTTGTTAAGGTCAAAAAGTCGGCGACGGGGGATTATTTGAAAAGGGTTCTGAAGTAAAATCCCTCTCAATCTCCTCCTTCGGCTCTGCTCAGAACAGGCTTTTGTAAGGGGAGAGGCGGTTACTATACGGTACAATTTTGACAATTCTCGTCGACCTATTATAAATTGACAGAGAGAGTTTTAGTTCAGGAGAAACTGCGATGGGTTTTTTGCTGTTACTTGGTATCATCCTGGCTATTTTGTGGGTATTAGGCCTGTGGGTTTTTAGCTGGGGCGGCTTTGTCCACATCCTCATTGTAGTAGCAGTTATTCTCATAATCCTATGGCTGCTACGAAGTTTATTCAGAAGGCGTTAAATACCCAATTGCTAACTATAGCCCTCTTAAGTACTCCGGGCGGAGGAGGGCGGGGTTGTTGGAAGCTATTATTTCTTCCAACTGCTTTATCATGCTATCTTTGTCCTTCGGCAGTGTACCCCTAACGCTAAAGT
>CAIWTG010000144.1 GCA_903915565.1 uncultured Chloroflexota bacterium | reverse complement strand
CCGAGCCGCCGGCGAAATCCAGAACCCCGAGGTTAGCCAGCCAGCCTCCGCTACCCCACACCCAATGCGTTACCGGACTATATACTAACGTCAACCATAGCACGGAGAATATCAGCAGGGCGCCGAATTTTATCCTTTCCACAACCGCGCCGGAAATTAATGCCACGGTAATAATGGCAAACATCGCTTGAAATATCATAAAGCCCAGATGCGGAACCGTAGTGGCATAAATGGCCGAAGGCTGCTGCCCTACATTATTCAACCCGAGGAAGTCAAATCCTCCGATAAACCCGCCATGGTCGGAACCAAAGCTTAAGCTGTAGCTATAAAGAACCCAGAGCAAACCTACCAGGCCCAAGCAGGCAAAGCTCATCATCATGGTGGAAAGCAGATTTTTTCGCCGCACCATGCCCCCGTAAAAAAGGGCAACACCAGGCGTCATCAACATCACCAGAGCGGAAGAAATAAGAATCCAAACAGTATCAGCTTGATTGATAGCCACAAGTAACCTCCAGTTTATACGATATCTTTATATACTATCGGTGATATATTACGAACATGTTACATAGCGACAAAGAGACGCATAAACTAAGAAAAAGGCAGGCCTTGATAATTAAGTTTCTATTCGGAATATTGGAGGGATAAAGAGTTCTTTAGTATTTAGAAGCCCCAATCTCTTCCATTTTGCCGGTAACCACGAAAACTACCCGCTCGCAGATATTGGTGACTCTATCGGCGGCGCGTTCAAGGTTATGCGCCACCCAGATAAGGCGAGTGGCGCGGGTGATGGTTTTAGGGTCTTCGGCCATAAAGGTGAGCAGCTCTCTAAAGACCTGGTCATAAAGCTGGTCAACGGTATCATCTTCGGCACTGATTTTTCTGGCGGCTTCAGCGTCGCGGCTGACAAAGGCATCCAGACTACGCCGCAGCATATCAATGGTCTGCTCCGCCATGCGTGGAATATCGATAAGCGGCTTTAACGGGGGTTCGTCGCCAATCATAATGGCGATTTTGGCAATACCTTCCGCGTAGTCGCCGATGCGCTCTACTTCGGAGACGATATTCAATACCGCCAAAATAATGCGCAGGTCGCTGGCCATCGGCTGCTGTGTAGCGATAAGTTCGACGCACTTTTCTTCAATTTCAAACCGCTTATGGTTTATCCGGCGGTCTTCGTTGATGACCTGCTCCGCCAAGTTAAGGTCGCGGTTTTTCAGCGCATCAATAGAACTGGATATCGCTTTACACACCATGCTGCCCATCACCAGGATTTCGTCCTGGATATCTCTTAAATGCTTGTGAAATGCCGTCCTCGTTTCCATGCAATCCTCCTTAAGGTTAACCGAAGCGCCCGGTGATATAGTCTTCCGTGCGTTTGTCTTTAGGGTTGGTAAAGAGCTGGGCGGTGGGGCCGTATTCTACCAGGACCCCCGCCCTGTCCGACTCCATCATCATAAAAGCGGCCGTATCCGATACGCGCGCCGCCTGCTGCATGTTGTGGGTGACGATAATGATCGTGTAGTCCGCGGCTAGATTCCGCATTAAATCTTCGATTTTTAATGTTGCTACCGGGTCGAGGGCACTGCAAGGCTCGTCCATTAAAATAACTTCCGGCTCCACCGCCAGCACCCGCGCGATACAGAGTCGCTGCTGCTGACCGCCGGAAAGTGCCAGCCCGGACTGCCCCAGCTTATCTTTCACTTCGTCCCAGAGCGCCGCCTGCTTTAGACTTTTTTCCACAATTTCATCCAGCTCGCCGCGGTTTTTAACGCCGTGCCGCTTAGGGCCGAAAGCTACGTTTTCAGTTACCGACATTGGGAAGGGATTGGGCTTCTGAAAGACCATCCCCACCCTTTTTCTAAGCTCCGTAACATCTATTTTCGAATCGTAGATAGAAATTCCATCCAGCTCAACATTTCCCTCTACTTTAACCCCAGAGATAAGGTCGTTCATGCGATTAAAAAGACGCAACAGTGTTGACTTACCGCAACCAGATGGCCCGATGATAGCCGTGATGGCGCAAGACGGTATTTCCAGCGTTATTTTACGCAGCGCCTGGAAAGAACCATAATAAAGACTGGCGTTTTCCACCTTAAGCTTGGTAACGCATTTATCAATGGGTTTGTTTGACATCTCTGGAACGTTAAGATTTATACTCATAGCTATTTCCTCATTCTTGTTTTGATTCTGATAGCTGCCGCCAGA
The DNA here is from genome assembly GCA_903915565.1 of uncultured Chloroflexota bacterium. Lineage (GTDB taxonomy): Bacteria > Chloroflexota > Dehalococcoidia > Dehalococcoidales > RBG-16-60-22 > RBG-13-51-18. Next base: position 9,902 of record CAIWTG010000144.1, on the reverse strand, counting down.
ATATCGAAAGAAAGCACCACGATTAGCAGCACCAGCGCTACGCCCCAAACCGTTTCCTTGGGCATATTGGGAACATGAGCAGAAACCGTGTAAAGATGGTAAGGCAGCGCCATAAACTGGTCGAGAGGTGATGTCGGCAGAGCTGGCAGCAAAAAAGCCGCCCCTACTATTAGTATTGGCGCAGTTTCGCCGGCGGCGCGGCTGATGGCTAAAACCGCCCCGGTAATGATACCCGGCATAGCCTGCGGCAAGACGATATGCCGCACCGTCTGCCACCTGGTGACGCCGATAGCCAGGCTGCCTTCTCTATATTCTCGCGGTACGGATAGTAATGCCTCCCGCGATGTGGTAATGACCATCGCCAATGCCTGACAGGCTAGAGTCAGACTGGCTGCCAGCAGTGATAACCCGAAGTGGAAAGCCATCACAAAAACACTCAAACCAAATAGCCCGAAGACGATGCTCGGTACACCCGCCAGGTTGATGATAGCTAAATTGATTAGACGGGTCAGCCAGTTATCTTTGGCATACTCTGTCAGATAAATCCCTGCTAGCACACCTATCGGCAGAGCGAAGACCAGTGTGCCAAGCATAAGGTAAAAGGTGCCGATAATGGCAGGTAAAATACCGCCGGCTTTACCTGCTTGCGACGGGAACTGTACCAGAAAGTCCCAGGTTAATGCGCCGCCTCCTTTAACGATGGTATAAATAATAATAAACAGTACCGGTACTACAGTAATAACCGTCGCCAGTGTCAGGAAAGTAAAAGCGGTGCGCTGCGTTATTTTACGCGAGCTATATGTTGTCATTAGTCATTACCTCGAAAATTTCCTCTTCTGCCGTTCCAGAACCCTCTCGGCGATGATGTTTACTCCGAGCGTTAAAATAAATAGTATCAGTCCGATGGCAAAGATGGCTTGGTATTGTACTCCACCCCGAACTGCATTGCCAATGCTGTTAGCGATTGCTGCTGTCATCGTGGTCATTGGGTCGACTGGTGAGGCAGGTACTGCCAGAGCATTACCGGCAACCATTAAAACCGTCATCGTCTCGCCTATCGCTCGTCCTACTCCTAGCATGATGGCGGCGGCGATACCGGAAAGCGCCGCGGGGATGCATACGTGCCATATCGTCTCCCATTTCGTTGCCCCCAAGGCGTAAGATGCCTCTTTAAACTCACGAGGTACAGCGTGGAGGGCATCTTCGGAAACGCTGACGATTATCGGCAAACTCATTAATGAAAGCATAATCGCGGCGGTTAAGCCGCACAAGCCGGTATTCAGGTGAAACAGGCTCTGGACGAAGGGTGAAAGCAGCGCCAGCCCGATAAACCCCATCATTACCGACGGAATACCGGCCAATATCTCAATAATAGGCTTCACTGTCTCGGCGACTTTAGGCGGTGCTACTTCCGATAGATAAGCGGCGCAAGCCACACCGACAGGCACAGCGATGATTGTCGAGATGAGTGTAATCATCAAAGTGGACACTAAGAAAGGCGCAATGCCAAAAACCGACGGGTCGGCATTAGGATACCAGTGCGTGCCAAAGAGGAAGTCCCAGGGATTGGTGTTGGCAAACACGGGCAGACCCTCTTTAAGCAAAATAAAGATTATGCCCAGCAGGACTACTATCGCCAGCAGTCCTGCCAGGAATATCCAGCCTTCGATAACCCTCTCTCCCAACCGTAGCCGCCGCTTAAGCCCCCGGCTGGGAACTTCAGCGGCGGTAGGGGAGGAAGGATTTGTTGTTTGGGTCATGTATTTATTTTATCTCACACTTTATTTCTTAGCCAGCGGTACGAAACCAGCGGTTAGCACAGTTTGCTGTCCAGCAGTCGAGAGGCAGTAATCGATGAAAGCCTTGATAACACCCGTGGGAGCGCCGTTGGTGTAGAAGAACAAGGGACGGGAGATAGGATAGGTATTGTTCAAAGCGGTTTCCACACTGGGTTTTACCGCCGTGTCGGATGCGGTTTTCTTGATGCCCAGGGCTTTTACTGTATTGTTCAGATAGCCCAGCCCGGAGTAGAAGATGGCGTTAGGATTGCTGCCTACCTGGGAGATGCCTTCTTCGGTTGAAGGTAGCATTAGCACCTTACCGCCGTATTGCAGCGTCTTGTTAGCCGTGGTCATACCGGCCATCTGAACCACAGTTTCCAGGAAGTAGGTGAAGGTACCGGAATTGTTATCGCGTGAGAAGACGACTATCGGCGCATCGTTGCCGCCTACCTCTTTCCAGTTGGTTATCTGGTTGGTGTATATCGCCGAAAGCTGGGCGAAGGTCAGTGAGTTAACGAGGTTAGCCGGATTGACGACGACGGATAAAGCGTCCGTAGCAACCTGGATTTCGTAAGGGTGAACTCCCTTGGCGTTGGCCTGGGTGATTTCTGCCGATGTAATCGCACGAGAAGCCTGACAGATGTCCGTAGTGCCGTCGATAAGGTCGGCGATACCGACGCCCGAGCCGGGACCGCTAACAGCAATGCTAACCTGGGGGTTAGCATTCATGAAGTCTTCTGCCCACAAAGAACTTAGGGGCGTGATGGTGTTAGAACCGATGACTTTGAATGAACCAGATAGTGAGGATGTGGTAGTTGAGTTGGTAACAGTTGTTGCGGCGCTGCTACAACCTGTCAATGTTAAGACAGCTACCATTACTAGCGCCAGGGGTAATAACCATTTTGTGACAGATTTAAACAACTTTTTCTCCTTTTCTTTTTTCTTTAGTTATGGATTGTCGCTATTTCATCGAGGTATTCAGCGGCGAGGTGATGTCCGCTTAATGCCTCGGGGTGTTCTATCAGCGAATGTAGTATTGCTTCCGCCGTTGCCACATTCGTTGCCAGGGGAATACCGTGCGCGTCACAGAGTCTTAAAAGAGCCGAGACATCCGGTTCGTGGGGATGGGCTGTCAAGGGGTCGCGCAGGAAAATGACGGCATCAACGTCTTCGTTGGCTACCATCGCGCCGATTTGCTGGTCGCCGCCAAGTGGGCCGCTCTGCATTAAAGCTACCGGGATATTAGTCTTCTCCATCACCAGCTGACCTGTGTTTTTCGTCGCCACCAATCTGAACCTGGCAAAATCTTCCTTGTGCGACGTGATGAGGAGGACCATATCCTCTTTCTTGGCATCGTGGGCAATGAGGGCGAGCGTGAACTTTTTCATCTTTTCATTCTCTTTTTCGTCTTTAGCTATAGCTTCTACTATGATTGTAAAGCGCGGAGTTTAAAGACGAATTAAGGGAATGTTAAGGTTTGGTTAAAATTGGGGGGGGATGATTAGCGGGGAAGGCTGAATGTGAAATTGGAGCCTTTGCCTTGTTCACTCTCGGCGCGGATTTCACCGCCGTGGGCCTGGATAGTGTGTTTGGCAATCGCCAGCCCCAAGCCGCTCCCGCCGCTGGTGCGGGACTTATCGGCTTTATAGAAGCGCTCGAAGACATGAGGCAGGTCGTCTTTGGAGATACCAACGCCGGTATCAACGACGCTGAATGTGACTGACTTATCATCATAACCGGTCGAGATTGTCACCTTGCCGTTGGGCTTATTAAACTTGATAGCATTATGCACGAGGTTAATAATCGTCTGGTGGATTCTATCTTTATCAGCTTGTATCAGTGGCAAATCCGGTGCTAGCTGTTTGAGCAATTTGACTTGCTGCCTTTCCGCCAAAGTACTCATTTCGGAGATTGATTCATCTGCCAGAACATTAAGATTGGTTGATTCTTTTTTCAGCTCTGCCTGGCCGGTTTCGATGCGGGAAAGCTGGGTTACCTCGGCTACTATCTGACTAAGGCGGTCAACCTCACTTTCAATTCTGATTAAGAAGTCATTAGCCGCTTTTTTGTTATTGACAGCCCCATCCCGCAGGGTTTCCACCATGGCTTTAATGCCGGCGATGGGCGTTCTCAACTCATGGGAGATATTGCCGACCAACTCGCGCCGCATCGTTTGAAAACCTCTAAGTTCCGTGAGGTCCTGTAACAGGATAAGAGCTCCATTCAACTGCCCAAGGTTATAAAGCGGCATGGCAATAGCTCTTAAGAACCGTCTGGTGATGCCGGACTCGAATTGTGTGGTTTGTTCTTTGCCGGTTTTAAGGCACAGCTTCAATATCTCGTCGATTTCGTGGTCATGGACGGCTTCAATGACAGGTCTACCGGCGGCATTTTCTTTGTTAAACCCAAAAAATACCTCCGCCGCGCGGTTAACTAAAACAATGTCGCCTTTTGGGTCCGTCATAATAACGCCGTCAGCCATACCATCGAGAATACTGTCCAGTTTAGTCTTTTCCGTGGAAATGGTATCCATTGTAGTTTTTAGATGAGTGGACATCTCATTGAAAGCTTGGGCAAGAAGGCCAATCTCATCTTTCGTGGTTATGGCTATCTTCTGACCCAGCTGTCCGGCAGCCATCCGCTGCGTTACTTTAGTGAGTTCCCGGATAGGTCGCGTCATTATCCGGGCGATAAGCCAGGTTGCCAGCACCGCCAATACGGCAATGATGATGGTTGCCAGTATAATTACCCAGGTAATGTGATTTACCGAGTCTTCCACGGTGGTCAGGGGTAAAGACACTCTGGCTATCCCTATTATGGCTCCCTGGTTTTTAACCGTCACGGCGACATACATCATCTGTTCTTGAAGGGTCGTGCTGAAGCGAGTACTTTCGCCGATGCTATTGGCTAAAGCGTCGACCACTTCGGGACGGGTGGCATGGTTTTCCATGGTGGCGGGGTCTTCTATCGAATCGCCCAGGACAGTGCCGTTGGCGGCGATGATGGTGATGCGCGTATCAATTTCCTGGCCGAGTTTTTTCGCTAAAGCGTCTGGGGCATCTCCCTGTCCCAGTAACGACGGTAAGACGGCTTCCGATGTAATTTTTGCTTCCTGCTCAAGCTGGAAACGCAGATTGTCCAGCTGGGAACTTCTCACCGAGGCGGTGAGGTACAATCCCAAGACCACCATACTGACGATGATAAGCGTGATAATGGGGACAGCGATACGCCATTGGAAACTGCGCAAATTTAACCCTCCAGTTTATACCCCGTGCCGCGGACAGTTAACAGGTATCGGGGACGGGCGGAGTCAGCCTCAATTTTTTGCCTTAGCCAGCGTACGTGCACATCAACCGTGCGCGTATCACCGTCGAAGTCGTAGCCCCAGACCTTCTCCAGCAACTGCTCGCGACTGAACACTAATCCTTTATTCGAAGCCAGGAAAACCAACAAGTCGAACTCTTTTGGCGATAGCTCTAACGCCTGTCCGGATAGGGACGCGTGGTGGCGGGCGATATCTATTGCCAGATTGCCGATGTTTATCGAGGTTGCCTCTTCGGACTTCGATGATAGTTTAGCGCGCCGCAGCATGGCCCTGACGCGGGCGAGGAGTTCCCTCATACTGAAGGGCTTGGTCATGTAATCGTCCGCGCCGATTTCCAATCCAACGATTTTATCCGTCTCATCGGCTTTGGCGGTCAGCATGAGGATAGGTACGGTCATTTCTTTACGCAGTATGCGGCAAACCTCAAAGCCATCCAGTTTTGGCAGCATGATATCAAGGACAACAAGGTCGGGTTTTTCTTTCCGGGCAACTTCCAGCGCTTGTTCGCCGTCGCTGGCGGTCACTGCACCGTAACCTTCTTTGTGGAGATTGTACTTTATCGTCTCCAGCAGGTTGGCATCGTCTTCAACAACTAATACTTTATTAGCAGCCATCTCTAATCCATAGTATAAGGCGAAAAACGGAACGCAGCAAATTCCTATGTAGCATGAGTTTTTATTACCGACTTGGTGGAGATTGGAGAAGGTCGAGCTCTACCTGAAATATTATATTTAGTGTAATTAGACCACGACAGCTTCTATCCCCAATATCTCACAGGCATTCACTAAAGACTGGGTGCAATCGCCGTGAATTAAGCTGGCATGGTGCGTAAAACCTTGTTTAACCAGGGTGTTATAAAGCTTATCAAGGTCCGGTACCTCTACCCAGCTCCAGGAACCCCTCAGCTTTTGCTGGGAAGCGACGATTTTCCCTCTGGTAACCAGCATCTTAAACTTGCCGTCATGTTCCTGCAAACGCGAAAGCGTCACCACGCCGGGTTTAAGCTGAAACTCTCCAGTGCCCATAGAGCGGTTAATCCCCAGCGAAGGACCCAGAATGCTGTGAGATTTAAGCGAGATATCACCGCTGCGGCAGGCTAATGAAGGCGGCCCGTTGCCGCAGTGCCAGGCCAGGAACATGTTTTCCTTGTCCTGATGCTTTATGGTCCAATCGATGAAATGAGGAACCGTTTCACCCAACGATGCCAGGTATTGCATCAGCATCGTTAACTCTCCGTAGATGTCCACTTCGCACGATGCCATGATACCCTTATCGGTCAAACGCCCCATCGCGTAACAGGGGGATAGGCCATAAACGCTTTGCATGGCCGTCCAGCATTGGATACCCATCGCTAACAGCCCCTTTTCCGCCGCGAATTGCTCGAGCGCATCTTCCAGTCCAGCGATTTTTTGTATCGTGTCGGCGTTTATACCGGAAGTATCACTTTGGGCTTTAATGTTTTTTACAATCGTTTTTAACGTTGACGAATCTTTTTGGGCATTAGCCCGGCTCATGATATCCGCTAAATCTATGGGGATGACCCTTTGCTGGAACTTCCTCATTAACTGGTCTTCGCTGAAGATACAGGTCTCAAAGCGTTCCGGGCGCGGGCCTACCAGCCCTATTCTCGCCCCGATAAAACCACGTGAGATGGCGCATACACGTGAAAAATCCGTAACACTGTTTTTAAAATTCTTTTCTTCCGGAAAAACAATACCGCCGAAGATAAATGGAATCTGCCTGCGGTGTAACCCGGAAGAAATAGATAATGTGCCACAAAACGAGTCCGAACGGCGGTTACCGTCAGCGGTGAAAGGCCCTTCTTTGGTTCCGAAGAGAAATATAGGTTTATCGCGGAAAGCCGACGCCACGGCGAGGGCGGAAACTTCATCACCGAAAGTCATCGTGCCAATCATTAAGCCATCGATGGCTTTTTCCTTGAATAAGGAGATGACTTTTTCTGCTTCGCTGTCGTCCCGGACGCAGCCTCCCCTGGTCAGCCGTTCATCCGGTACCATAATGTCCATTAAGGGGTAGGCGGGAAAAACATCCAGGCAGCGGCGGCGCATCTTACCAGCCCATTCTTCGTTGAATGGTTCGCGGTGGGCGGGGACAAAACCAATTTTTAACGGTTCCATCTTTGCCTCTTTTCTGTAGATTGTGTTTTAGCTATCATTAACTATATCGCAATGAAGCAAAGAAGTAAAAATGAACACCTCTTCTTTTAATAGCCTGGAGGTTTTGGTGGAGACAGAGGAGGGTCAAACACCCCCTTGAAATGCGTAATGGACGATTATTGATTGATATTTAGAGATATTTGTTAATCTGCTGACTTTGGACTAAAATTGATGCAGGCTTTTTCCGCGATGTGGAGAGACTCTATTATATTACCTTATTAAGGAGAACTACATGGTAGGTAAACAGTATGACAAATATTTCTTGAGTTACGATGGCGCTGAACCAAAGGCTAATGATTACACTTCCCTTAGCAGTCTACCCCCGTTCCCGGAGATTGCCAGCCCGCAAACCTATTTCCGGGGTGCCCCCGCCTTACCCGGAGCTACAGCTACCATAGGCTGGCAGGTATTCACCGCCCCGGTTTGCTGGGAAACAATCCCGCATGTCCATAAATATGACGAGTTCCTTATTTTCCTCGGCGGAGAACTACCCGATTTATGCAAAAGTTTCGATTCGGAAATAGACTTGTGGGTAGGGAAAGAACTAGAGAAACATACCATCACTTCAACAACTGTCGTCTTCATTCCAAAAGGTCTGCTGCATTGTCCTCTGAATTTTAGAGTAATTAAAAAGCCTGTTCTTTTTCATGCGCTTTACCTGGGGCCGACCCTCGATGCCAAGCGCATTAAAAACTTTGATGAAGCCGGATTTAACTGGGAAGGACCGGTTAACTTACGTACTTTTGGTCCTCCCAAGTAAGAATTGATTCATCTAAACGTCATCATTTTTTCAGCGACGACTCTCCATAAAGATCTTTGACGACATTTTCAAGGTCGCCGACTCCAAGTAAACATTCTAAACTTGGTTTACCCGTTTCCCAATCCCAATCCAAAATCCTATAGAAATTCTTCCCTAAGCGCTCAATATCAACTGTTACGCCAGCGACAGGCCCTTCTTTTTGGGGGGGACTACCTATAAGTCGCGAAGGCATGACAAAGTCGGCACGAGTTAAGCCTTCCCGCATGTTAAAAGCCTGTCTCATGGTTAGAATACGCTTACCAACGGAAAAAAGATGCCGGGATTTAAACGGCCAGCCTGTAAGCGCTTCTATATAGTCATTGTAGGTACCTTCCGGCACAAAATCTTCTGAAAACAGACAGAAACCGGCAGAATTTAAAATTTCCTTCTTAAAAGTGTCATACACATCCATAAAACCGGTACCGTAGTAGTTGTATTCTTCTCCTGTTTTGTTGTTTTCCTGTATGTGGCCAAGTCCGCCCTTGACATGCCGGCTTGGTGTAGGATCGAATTGGTAGCTCCGACCGAAACCAGGGGCAAATTTGGGGTCGTGCATAGGAAACTCAACACCGCCAACAGTCTGTAAATACTCCAAACCTTTGCCCCATTTTTTTGCCGCTCCTTGAGAACCGAGAGCCAGCACGGCGCCGCAGCCATCACCGTCAGCGATTTTCTGCGTGATTTTTACAATGGCATCACTGTTTCCCCACGTCAAGTCAATCCCGTCCAGGTCTTCTTTGGAAAGAACGCCCTGGTTGTAGCATTCCATCGCCCAGGCCACGGTTGCCCCTGCCGATATTGTATCCAAACCCGCTCGATTGCAGATTTCATTTGCCTTGATTAAAGATTCTGCGTCAACGTTCAACAACATACTGCCGAATGCGGACGCCGTTTCATACTCCGGACGTTCCGTCTGCCCTACCGGCCATTTACCCGAATTCACTTCATATTCGGCGCCGCAGCCCAGCGGGCAATTTGAGCAGGCATATTTTCTCACTTTGTATTTATCAAGCGCTCTAGAGCCAAGTTTTTGAACATTTACTTCGTCATAGTCTACGATGCCAACGCCTCCCCAGTTTTTCACCGGAGAATTACCATCCATGGCGGAGATGGTTGTGCCAACACCCGTGCCAAATCCTCCGAGCATGGCGACACCTTCCTGCTGCTCGGTTTTCATATAATTACTTACCCGGCGATTGATATCTTGCAGTTTGGTCGGGTTAGCCACGGGCACTTCAGCATTCCCCCTCACCACAATCGCCTTTAATTTCTTCGAACCCATGACGGCTCCTCCACCGCCTCTGGCTGCCGCTCGATGGCCCTCATTTATCGGGCAAGATATCAAAGACATTTTCTCACCTGCCGGCCCGATGATTGAAGCCCGGATTTTGGTATCTCCGTATTCTTCAATAAGAGCGGATAATGTCTCTTTCGTGTCTTTCCCCCATAAATGACGGGCATCCTTAATCTCGGCTTTACCATCATTAATCCAGAGGTAAACCGGATGCTCAGATATTCCGGTGATAAACACCGCGTCATACCCTGCTTTCTTCAGCTCCCGGCCAAAGTAACCTCCAGAATTTGCATCATTCCAACCGCCGGTAACCGGAGACTTACAGACCAAGGTATAACGAGAGCCAAAAAACGCCCCTGAACCGGTTGCCGGTCCTGTAACAAATCCCAGGATATTGTCCGGGCCGAGAGGGTCGGCTCCTGGTTTCATCATGTCATACAGCACTTTTACGCCTATTCCATAACCTCCGAGGTAGTTCATAGCCAGATCATCGGTAAGTTCTTTCTCCTCGATCGTTTTATTGCTT
>CAIWTG010000143.1 GCA_903915565.1 uncultured Chloroflexota bacterium | reverse complement strand
GCTGCCCCTTGTTAAACCTGGGCCGGATTTCATTCTGCTGCATCATTTGCGCATAATAATACGAAAAATAGATTTTGTCAATAGCCGACTAATTATTTCCTTAAATAACCCCCTTTTCCCCTATCCACCTTGACAGGCTGAAATCAAATCTCTACAATAGTGCTATCTTTGCAGAAATTATATTTCTCCCGTGTTAGGAGGCACACATAAGGCAAGCAGACAAAACACCGCAACAAGGTTAAAAAATAAAGGAGGTGCTAATGTTTAAACGTATCGACCCATTTATGCTCGTTATTCTTTCAATAGTCACTTTTGGGATATATGCCCTGATCTGGTACATCAATACTAAAGACCAACTGAACGCTTACGGCGCCAAAATACCTACGGCCTTTTTCATTTTCATACCGGGTCTAAACATTTATTGGATTTGGAAATTCTGTGAAGGTTTAGAGTTTGTCACCGGCAAAAGGGTTGAGGGGATAATGGCTTTCCTCATGCTGGCATTTCTTAGCGTAATCGGTATGGCAATTATTCAAGATAACCTAAATAAGCTATCCGGCACACCGGCCCAGCCGCGTCAAGCGCCTCCGCAAACTTACAGCGCTCCTCCGACTTCCGGCGCTCAACCGCCGACATATAACGCTCCTCCACCTCCGCCAGGCGCTTCCCCCGGACCTCCAACGATACCACCTCCGCCTAAATCGTTCAAATAATAGAACAGGTTGAAAAATGGCACGGCGGCCTACATTAAATCCAGGTTGCCGTGTCTGGTTTTTATATTGACCCCCGTCTTGACACTCCACCCGCCACCCACCTAAAATTACATGGTATGCGCCGGGATGGCGGAATGGCAGACGCAGCGGACTTAAAATCCGCCGGAGAAATCTGTGTGGGTTCGAATCCCTCTCCCGGCACCAAATATGATATATAATATAAGTGTATGCCCTACTTAATAATACTCATAAGCTACATACTCGGCTCACTGCCGACGTCGTACATCCTCGGGCGCGTTAAAACCGGGCGGGATATCCGCCGCCTGGGGGATAAAAACGCCGGCGCGGCCAACGCTTTCCGCGAATTAGGTTCCAAAGTCGGTGTAGTTACGGGGGTTATCGATGCGGTTAAAGGCTCGGTGGTGATTCTTATCGCTCAAGCCGCCAGCATGTCGCAGCCGATAGTCCTTATAGCCGGTCTGGCAGCAGTTATCGGGCATAACTGGCCAATCTTCCTCCGCTTTCGCGGGGGCCGGGGCGTCAGCACAACAATTGGCATCTTATTCGTGCTGGTCACCTTCCCGATGCTGGTGCTGACCTTGCCGACACTGGCAATACTCATCTGGAGACGCAATGTCACGCCGGCGATGGCTTTTCTCTTCATCTTTTTACCGCTCATCGACTGGGCGTTTAAAGTTGAACCAGTCCTCATCGGCTACGGCGTGGCGCTGCCGGCGCTGGTGGGCATCACCACCTTCTTCCGCACGCGGCCCAAAGCCAAAGCACTCAAACAAGCCTAAGCCCCTACCATTGGATAACACAAAGGAGCATCCTTGACTAAGAAAATCGCCCGGGGGCTCGTCCAGATTTTCACCGGCAATGGCAAGGGCAAAACAACCGCCGCATTGGGAACGGTATTGCGGGCAGCGGGGCACGGACTAAAAATTTCCGTCATTTTCTTTATCAAAGGGCACTTCTCGCAGGGGGAATATAAAACCCTGCGCACCCTCCCAAACGTTAAAGTCCAAGCATTCGGTCTGCGTCAATTCATCCCGGAAAATGGCAAACCCAATCCCAAGGAAGCCGCCCAGGCTAAAGCCGCTCTTGCCGCCGCCAGAGCCAACATCACGGGTGGGGAATACGACCTGGTGGTGCTGGACGAAATCAATTGCGCTTGTTTCTTCGGGCTCATTAAGCCGGAGGACGTTTTACAACTCATTAAAGACAAACCGAAGCACGTCGAGTTAATCCTCACCGGCCGGAATGCAAATAACGAACTCATCGCGGCGGCTGACCTGGTGACCGAGATGAAAAAAATCAAACACCCCTTTGATAAGGGCATCGAAGCCAGAAAAGGCATAGAATTTTAACGGAAAACGATGAAAAAACTCCTGCTGGCAACTAACAATAAGGGCAAACTGCGTGAGTACCGCCGTTTACTGCGCGGCATCCCTTTTGAAATCGTTACTCCTTTAGAGTGCGGCATTACGACGGACATTGCGGAGACGGGCACCACCTTTGAGGAAAACGCTATGCAAAAAGCGATGACGATGGCGTCGTTGAGCAATCTGCTCACGCTGGCTGACGATTCCGGCCTGGAGGTCGAGGCGTTGGGCGGGGCGCCGGGGACGTTATCGCACCGCTTCGCGGGTAAGAATGCCGACGACGCTAAAAGAAATGAATTCCTCCTCAATAAACTCAAAGCCGCCCCGGACAAAAACCGCAATGCGCAGTTCCGCTGCGTCATCGCAATCGCCGAACCGGCGGGGCGGGTTGAGATTTGCTCCGGCAAATGCCATGGGGTTATCATTGACAAACCAAGGGGCGCTAACGGCTTTGGCTACGACCCCATTTTTCTTATCCCGGAGCTGGAGAAAACGATGGCGGAACTGACCTTGACGCAGAAGAATAAGATAAGTCACCGGGCGCGGGCGGCAGAGAAAGCTCGCGCGCTTTTGGTTGAATGGTGAACGCATAAATTGAAATACGACGTGTAGAAAGGGGCATTCTATGCAGGTGGTAAAAACGGACAAAGGCTATATATCCGGCACTATCATCGGGGAACCAGGTAACCCGGTATCTATCTTCCGAGGCATTCCCTACGCAGCACCTCCGGTAGGAGAACTACGTTGGCAGCCGCCGCAGCCCGTCGCTGCCTGGGAAGGCATTAGAGAGTGCACGCAGTTCAGCGCAATATCGCCGCAGAACGCGATGCCCGGTTTTCCCTCGTCACAGCCGATGAGCGAAGACTGCCTTTATTTAAATGTGGTCACCCCGGCGAAAAAACCTAATGAAAAACTACCGGTCATGGTCTGGATGCACGGCGGGGGATATTATATGGGAGGCGGTAACGACAAGATATGGAACCAGCACCGCCTGCCGTCATGCGGCGTGGTGGTGGTGACAATAACGAACCGGCTGGGGCCGCTCGGCCTGGTAGCTCATCCCATTCTTTCCAAAGAATCACCCAACGGTGTCTCCGGCAACTATTTATTCCTCGACCTTATCGCGGCCTTGAAATGGGTTCAGAAAAACATTGCCGAGTTTGGCGGCAACCCCGATAACGTTACAATATTTGGGGAATCGGGGGGAGGCGCTAAGGTGTCCATCATGATGACTTCGCCGCTGGCTAAAGGGCTATTTCACCGGGCGATTTGCCAGAGCGGCACGGCCTCGGCGATTGCTCCCGGACAACCATTAGCCAAGATGGAAGATTACGGTAAAACTCTTTTTGAAAAACTGGGAGTAAAAACAGCGGCAGAAACCCGCCGCGTGCCCTGGGAGAAAATCAGGGATGCCAGCCAGACAATGCACATTCCGCGTAAACGCACCGCCGGCGAAATGCTCCCGCCCTGGGATGCCGCCATCGACGGGTGGTTATTAAAAGACAGCCCCGAGAATTTATTTCAATCAGGGAATATCAATGCCGTCCCGCTCATCGTGATGGCGACGCTGGGTGAGGTGACCAATGTCCCTCCTCTATTAATCCCCTTCATCATCCCCGATTACATCAATATGATGGAAGCCGTGAATAAAAATGGGTGTAAGGGGTACGCCTGCATCTTCGACCAGGTGCCGGCTAACTGGCGGCGAGAAGGATTCGGCTCTGCCCACTCGTCTGAGCTTACCTACGTTTTCGGCGACTGGGATAATTCCTCCGGCTGGTGGCAAGCCATCGGCATGATAGCCAAAATGTCCGGCGTTAAGTCAGGAATTCCAGCTCTGGACGCTACCGATAGAAAAGTCTCCGAGGCGATGATGGGCTACTGGACAAGCTTTGCCAGGACCGGGAAGCCGCAATATAAAGGTTGGCCGGAATGGACGGAATATAAACGAACGACTGATAGTTATATGTATATTAATGCAAAGCCGGAAATGCGCGACGGTTTTTCCAGGTTGGAGCATCCGACTGTTTGAATAATATATAGACTTTTTTTACTTGGGCAGACTTACATCACCCGGGCTTGCTGCAGACTCAATAGCACCTGCTGCGCAATACTTTCGGCGCACTTGCCGGCGCACCACTTGAGTAAATCCCAGGCTTCACCACCATAAAGACCCCAACCCCGCCTGGAAACCGCATGCAGCCCCCACGTTCCTTTATCAGCAACCCACAAACCGCCGTCTACCTCGACGATAGCTTCGCCGGCAAGAAAAGTGGCTACGACACGCTCAAGCTGGTTACCTTGATCGATACGCAGATATCGTCCATAGACAATTAGCGCGGCATCAGGCGTCCGCTGCACCGGCGTTATACCGCGTAGCGTCATTTCGTGATATAAGCCCTGCTGGAAATCCGATAGAATAGGTGTGATATCAAAGGGCGCCCTAACCCAGGCCTGGCTGGCGTCCCACAAATCGACGGCGCAGTACTTTGGCTGGGAGTTCATCGACCCCGCCTCCTTAAGTCGTTTTTTATTTTTCTGACCGGTAAAAGTTCGATATGACCACGTCCCAGTTGCGGTTCAAGTTGTAGACGAGGACCGTCTTCATCAGCAAAGGCAAAGCCGTAAGTTTCAGGCTTAAAGGTTTCCAGCATCGCCCAGAGTTTCATGATAGCTTTGGGGCTTTCTCTAATATCTTCAAAGGGCGGACCTTGAAAGACCATCATCTGGCACGGCTTGAGATTGATGATTTCAAAGCCCTTCGGCGCTTTTCCTTTATAGCTGGCCGGCATTTCCACACCCATGACAAACTCGGACGTACCAGGTTTTCTTAAGCTCTTGGGCAGCCACATGCCGCAGGGCTCGTAAAGGTTGCCTTTTATCTTTTTAAGCTCGTCGTTAGTGTTGGGCTCGACTTCCTGCAAATACTCAAAGTAGTGGTACGCTTTAATCCCCCGCCTAAGAATCAGTTTACGCGCCGGGCGGTCAATAACCTGAATAAAGTATATTTGGGGTGGTGATTTTTTGGGCATGGGGTTTATCTCCATCAATTATGATGCAATATTCTAAGCTTTTCCTTTGCGAAATATCAAGAAGGCCATCCCTTATTACTGTTAACTGTCCACTGTTAACTACATTACCTATACTGTATAATTACTGTATAATACGTATCAGAAGGCAACATAATGACCAAACTGGCTGATTCTTTCCAGCGTCCGATAAATTACCTGCGCATTTCCGTGACGGACAGGTGCAATTTGCGCTGTGTTTACTGCATGCCGCCTGAAGGCATTTCTTTAATGTCCCACAATGATATTTTAACCTACGAGGAAATTTTCACCCTCGTTAAAGCTGCTGCGGAACTCGGCATTGATAGAGTGCGTTTGACCGGCGGCGAACCATTAGTCAGGATGGGCTTACCCGACCTCATCAAGATGATTGCCGGTATCAAGACCATCAACGATATTTCGCTAACGACCAACGGCATCCTCCTCGCTAAAAACGCCGCCGAGCTTAAGAAAGCCGGCTTAATGCGCGTCAACGTCAGCCTGGATACTCTAAAGCCGGAGAGGTTCAGGCAGATTACGCGCTGCGGCCAACTGGAGGACACATTAAAGGGCATCGCCGCCGCTAACAAAGTCGGCCTCAACCCCGTTAAAATTAATATGGTAGTGATGGACGGTGTTAATGATGACGAGCTGGTTGATTTTGCCCAAAAAACTATTAAAGACGGGTGGCACGTCCGCTTTATCGAGTACATGCCGGTTACCGGTGAAAGCTCGAAAACCATTGACCTCGTCTCGGTGAATGACATGAAAAAGCGGCTGGAGTTTTTGGGTAAGCTGGAGCCGTTCAAAATGGATAAGGGCAACGGACCCGCCAAGTATTTCCGCTTCCCCTGCGCTAAAGGGACGGTTGGTTTTATTACTCCGGTGACCGAGCATTTTTGCTACCAGTGCAACCGCCTGCGCCTCACCGCCGACGGCAAGCTGCGTCTCTGCCTCCTCCGTGAAGATGAAATAGATTTACGCGAACCACTGCGTCGCGGTGCTTCGGTTGAAGAGCTAAAAGAAATCATAATTAAAGCCACTGCCGCCAAGCCCAAGGGACATCAACTCGCCGAGGGCGGCGTACATAAAGGCCGCCCATTCTCGCAGGTGGGGGGGTAGTTCATGGCTGGGAAAAAGCTGACCCATGTTGATGCTGCCGGCCGACCCAAAATGGTGAACGTCGGCGCTAAAGCGGACACCGACCGCGTCGCCATTGCCAGGGGACTGGTAAAAATGCAATCCGCTACCTTCAAACTCATCCAGAGCGGCGGCACGGCTAAAGGCGACGTCCTCACCACCGCGCAGTTGGCGGGCATCACGGCGGCTAAAAAGACCTCCGACCTAATCCCACTCTGTCACCCTATTCTTATCAGCCATGTTTCCATTGAATTCTCTCCGGACAAAGCCAAGAGCACCATCGGCATAACGGCCACGGTAGCAAGCACCGGTAAGACCGGCGTGGAAATGGAAGCGCTGACCGCCGTTGCGGTGACTGCCCTGACCATATATGACATGTGTAAGGCCGTTGACCGCGGCATGAAAATAGAAAACATCCGCCTCGTGAAAAAAAGTGGCGGTAAAAGCGGCACCATTGAGCTTGAATAGTTATGTATAATGTTGTATACTAGTCCACCAAAGAAAATAATGGGGGTGCGTGATGAAATTAACCTGCCTTCAGGAAAATTTTAACCGCGGTTTGAGCATCGTCGGGAGGGCCGTAGCCACCCGGACAACCCTGCCCATTACCAATAATGTTTTACTCGCCACCGATGACGGGCGACTGAAACTCGTCGCGACAAATTTAGAAATGGCGGTCAGCTGCTGGATTGGCGCCAAGATAGAAGAAGAAGGCGAGATTACCGTGCCTGCCCGACTGCTCACGGAATTCGTCAGCACACTGCCATCCGATACGATTTCTATAAATCTTTCGCCCCAGACTAAGACGCTGGGACTAAAGTGCGCCCGGTTTGAAGCGCGCATCAGCGGCATAGACGCCAAAGAATTCCCGCCCATCCCTAGTGTTGATGACGGCGTCACGACCAAGGTTGAAGTTGAAGCCGTCCGCCAGGCAATCAACCAGGTTGTTTTCGCCGCCGCCACCGAAGAATCGCGTCCCGTCCTGACCGGCGTCTGCACGCAGTTCGAAGGCAGCACCGTAACATTTGCCGCCGCCGACGGATTCCGGCTGGCGGTCTTTAAGATGCCGATAAAGGATAAAATCAGTCAGAAGAGCGAAGTCATCATCCCATCACGCACCCTGGCAGAGCTTAGCCGGCTCATCGGCGATCAGGACGAAGCGGTTACGGTTACTTTAAATCTCAATAAGAGCCAGATACTCTTCCGCCTAAAGACTACCGAACTGGTATCGCAGCTGGTGCAGGGCAACTTTCCCAACTATTCCCAGCTCATACCCAAGAGCTATAATACCCGCGTGATGGTCAACGTCGCCGACTTTTTAAGGGCGACTAAGACAGCATCCATCTTCGCCCGCGACGGCAGCGGCATCGTCCGCCTGGTGGTAACACCCGGCAGCGAGAAAAACCCCGGCAAGCTGGCTGTTTCCGCACGGTCGGAGGAAATCGGCGATAACGTTGGCGAAATTGACGCCACGGTGGAAGGCGCCGAAGCCAAGATAGCGTTCAACGGCAAATACCTCATTGATGTTTTGAGCGTCCTGCATGAATCGCAGGTGGCGCTGGAAATTACTAATCCGTCCAGCCCCGGTCTGCTAAAGCCGGTGGGGGCAGAAAACTACACCCACGTAGTGATGCCGATGTTTGTCCAGTGGTAGATAGACGCATAACAGATTGAAATAAAAATGGAGCGCATATATGGCAAGAAAGATTAGAAAAGACATCACAGGTTCAGGGTTATCAAAAAGACTTGGTGGAGGTTCTGGGGCAAGAAAAATTAGGAAAGATATCTCTGGCCCAGGATTAGCAAAAAGGCTTACCAAAGGCAAGGATTAAAAAAGGAACTTGTAATCGTTTGCTTGGCTGAACAATGATGCCGATGTTCGTGCAGTTGTAGGGATTATTTAAACGTTAGATAGGGGGAGTAGAAATGCTCCCCCCTTTTTTATTTCTGATTTGTCTATTTGACCAAAATACCTAGATTATCTATACTATGCATGGCTATGTATTTTTCGGCGCTTTTATAAAATTTTTTGCGTTGTTATAGATAAACAAAATGACTACTTCTTTCACAGACAAATATGGTCCCTGGGCATTGATTACCGGCGCTTCACGCGGTCTTGGTGCTGAATTCGCGCGCCAATGTGCAGAACGGGGACTTAATCTGGTTCTTATCGCTACCAATACTGATTTACTTAAGTTCCGAGGTGATGCGATAAAGAGAGATTATGACGTTAAAGTTAAAACCATATCTCTTGATTTAAGCGGCGTAGATATTTTAAAAGCAATAACCCCTGTTACCGATTCACTGGATATCGGTCTATTAGTGAATAATGCAGGTTTATCGACAGTAAGCCCATTTTTACACCATAACCTCGACTATTTGAAGAAGCAGTTGCACGTTAATGCGCGGGCGGGGCTGATTTTGACCCATCACTTTGGCCGGAAAATGGCCGAGCGACGGCGGGGAGGTATTATTTTCCTTTCCTCCGGCTCGGCAATGTACGGTACAGCTTACTGCGCCAATTATGCCGGTACTAAAGCTTATAACCTGATATTGGCGGAGACTCTGTGGTATGAACTGGGAAAGTACGGTGTTGACGTACTCGGTTTTATGGCCGGGTCAACCAAAACGCCAGGCTGGGACGCTAACAAGCCGAAGCCTTATCGTTTGGTTAAAGTTACAGATGTAAAAACAGCGGTGGCGGAAGCATTAAAGGCGTTAGGGAAATGCCCAAGCCTCATCGGGGGCAGGTCTAACCGTTTAGGATATTTTTTCATGCAGAAAGTTTTTTCCCGCACCAGGGCTATACGGACAGTAGCCAAATCAATAGAAAAAGTTTTCGGCCCATTTGATGACAATATAAAAAAATGGAGGTAGAAACTGATGCCCGTATTTGATACTGAAATCGTTCACCAGTGCGCTCTTAAGTGTCTGAGGAAGCCTAAGCCGCAAATGTTCGATGTCTTCGCTAAAGCCCTCGCAAAACACTATCCCAAGGCGTTGGATTTTTCACAACCCTGGGTATACAGCATCGCCGGCGGAGCGATGATCCAGATGAAGCTTTATTACGCTTCTACATCTGAATATATCATGATCTGGGGAACACCCATCGGGTCGGAGGGTCATTCCGGCCGTCATTTAGCGGGATTCTGGGATACTGTTATTGACGGAGAAACATGGTACTACGGTGAGGGTGAATTCGAGAAGAAAATTTATAAACCCGGCGACCGTATTTACGTCGGTCCGGGACAAGCACGGGCCATGAACTTTACCAACGGCGTCTGGGCTGTTGAGTATGCGCGTGGTTTTATCCCGCTAAGCATGCCCTTCGGAGTCGTCGAAGAACTTTTTATCTGCCTCGATTTTCTAACCGTAATTCAAACCATCAGTCTTTACACCGACCTTGTCTGCCAGGCTTTTGGGCAAAAATGTATTGTCCTGAAACCATTTACTATACCCATCAGTTTTCTAGCCCATAAAATAACTAAAGCTCTTAAACCTACGCCGGAAGTTAAAAAAATCCCCAAGAAGAACATCCGCTGGTTCCAGAAACATATTTAAGTGTATCCGGACTAAGAGAGGGGGGCAGAAATGCTCCCCTTTTTTATTTGCGTAAAAATATGGCAGGTTTGGGGCTCATTTTAGGGTTATTGCGTATTGTGTAACGACATATTCGTTACATATTCATGAATTATTCCCCGTTATTTCATGGGTTGCGCATAAATGTTTGACTTAATTGTTCATTTTTGGTATCTTATAATTAGTAAACATAAAAAGGAGCAACGCTCATGAGATGGGGTATGGTGATAAATCTAGCGAAATGCACCCGCTGCCACGCCTGTGTCGCTGCCTGTCGTATTGAACACTTCCTCCCGCTGGGGATGACCTGGCCGCGCCTGATTGCCTGGGAAACAAATGTCCCCGGCGAAGAACTCACTACGCTGCCGGTCAGGTGCAACCAGTGCAAGGAAGCTCCCTGCGTCGAGGTTTGTCCCGCCGAAGCGACTATAAAACGGCCGGACGGCATCGTGTACGTGGACAATGCTAAATGCGTCGGCTGCCGCTACTGCGTGGTCGTCTGCCCTTACCAGAACCGCACTTTCTTTTCCAAAGATAAAGATACGGGCTTCTTCCCGGGCTATGAGCGGACGCGCTTTGAGAAAGCCGGCCACAAGCTATATCAACACGTTGCCGGGACAACGGAGAAGTGCGACTTTTGCATGGAAAGAATTGACGCCGGAATGGAAAAGGGATTAGTCCCCGGCAAAGACCGCGAGGCGACGCCGGCCTGCGTTAACACCTGCCAGGCAAGGGCTTTAACCTTCGGCGACCTGGACGACCCGAATTCTGAAGTTTCGCGGCTGATAAAAGAGAAAAACGGATTCCAGCTGCACGCGGAATACGGCACCGAGCCTTCGGTCTACTATATCGATTATAAATTAGGCAATAACCTTTCCAATGTCGCCCCGCGCGAGGAACAAACCGCCTCACACATGCAGCACCTAAGCACCATGGAGGCGAGGGCGAAGGAAATTTTCGGGAAGAAGTAAGGAGGCCAGCAATGTCCCCAATGGCGACACGGCAATGGATGAACACCCACCAGTGGATGGTCAAACCAATGCACCAAAGAGAATGGATTGAGAGACGCGGCATCATGATTTGGATTGCCGAGACCTTTACCAGTCTGGGCGCGGGATTATTCCTGGTTTCTCTCTTTATCAACAGCTGGTGGGGTTTACTCATCGGCTGGATGATAATCATGTTTATAAAACTGCCCATCCACCTGGCCTACTTCGGCAAGCCGTGGCGTTTTTACATGACGATGCCGCCATGGTCCAATGCCTGGAAGACATCCTGGTTTGCCCGCGGCATTTTATTCTCGGTATTATTCGGCATGTTCGGCTTTGTCCAGCTGGTCTTCGGGCAGCCTGATTTGGTTCGTATAATCGGTTCTCAAATCTGCAACCCGATTTATTATACCTTCGGCGTAATAGCCGGACTCAATGCACTGGGAGTGGGCATCTACGGCGGCTTTATCATGAACTACGTCAAGGGCATACCCTTCTGGAACCAGGGACTCCTGCCCATTGTTATCATGCTGGCCGGCGTGGCTGATGGTTTCGGTCTAATTATGGGTGTTGCGTTAGCGGGCGGCGACGCCAGCATTGCCTGGGCAGAAACGGGCAGCCGCTATCTGCTGCTGGTCAACGTTTTACTCATCGTCACCTATATGATCAGCGCGGGTTACTCATCAGTAGTGGCGAAAATATCAATCAATGAACTGCTTAAAGGTCCATCGGCTTTTATGTTCTGGGGCGGATTGATTTTCCTGGGGCTGGCCGTTCCGGCGGCGATATCGGTTTACGGACTCATCCAGGGCATTGAAGCCTCCAGCGTGCTACTCGTAATCGCCATTGTGGCGCATACCATCGGGGCTTTTGCTCTTAAGTACTGTATTTTGAAAGTGGGCATCTACCGGCCGTTGCTGCCAAAGATTGCCCCCATGTAGTCTAAACCTGATTAACGTAGTAATAAACATTCAATCTGGAGTTTAATATGAGTGAGAAGAAGATAATAAAAACGGTGTGTAAAAGTTGCCACGGCGGCTGCGGCGTTCTGGTGGAAGTCACGGACGGCGTCATCACCCACATTGAAGGGAATCCGGATTCCACAACGCGCGGCACGATGTGCGCCAAAGGGCTTTCCAGCATCCAGCATATCGATAACCCCTACCGCATCACCCATCCCTACAAGAGGGCGGGGGAAAAGGGAGAGGGGAAATGGAAGCAGATTAGCTGGGATGAAGCCCTGGACACGATTGCCGAAAAAGTTAAAGAAGCCACCGAAAAATACGGCGCTCATACCGTTGCCACCTCGCAGGGGACGGGACGGGGCTATAACCGCTATACCCACCGCTTTTCCCGCTCAATGGGGTCGGCCAACGTTATCTCGCCGGGGTACATTTGCCATAGTCCGCGTATCGGGCTTTATGGCCTGGTCACCGGCTACGGCAGGCTCTACTGCGACTATCACGGGTGGGGCGGGGTCTTCCCCAAGACACAGATAAGCTGGGCGAAGCAGCTGGAAATTTCCAGCGCCGACTCCGAGATGTGCTACTGGTACATGAAGTCGTTGGATTACGTCAAGAACCTGATTGTCATCGACCCGCGGGCAACCGCTTATACCTCCAGAGCGACACTGTGGCTGCAGCCACGCCCGGGCACCGACGCCGCACTGGCGCTGGGCATGATTAACGTCATTATGCAGGAAGGACTCTGGGATAAAGAGTTCGTCGAGAACTGGACGTACGGCTTTGATAAATTAAGAGAACGGGCGGCGGAGTACCCGGTGGAAAAAGTCCAGGATATTACCTGGGTACCGAAAGAGAAAATCATTCAAGCCGCCAGGCTTTTCGCGATAGATACACCGGGGTGCATCCAGATTGGAAGCTCGCTCGAAAGGCAGGCTAATTGCGGCCAGACCCTTAGGGCAATCATCG
>CAIWTG010000142.1 GCA_903915565.1 uncultured Chloroflexota bacterium | reverse complement strand
GGTGTGGAGAGCCAGAATATCGGCGGTGGTGTGGAGTTTGTTACGGTTGTAGTATTAAAACGAAAAACGGAATGAAACAGGTCTGTAAAAACGGCCCGGTTTTCGCGATGGACGACATTATTTTTGACAACATTTAGCCTACGTGACTATAATTAAAAAGAGACTACAAACAAAGAGGTGATAACTTATGGCTAATACTATTGGCAAGAGATATCGCTGCACCAAGTGCGGCGCCGAAGTGATTATCACCAAGGGCGGCACCGGCACCATTATCTGTTGCGGCCAGCCCATGGAAATCAAACAGTAAAACCGTTTGCAGGAGGTTAAAGATGGCAAGTCAACTAGGAAAAAGATATCGCTGCGCGAAATGCGGCACCGAGGCACTCTGCACCAAAGCCGGCGAGGGACAACTTGTCTGCTGCGGTGAAGAGATGAAAACCCAGGAAGCCAAACCCATCCCTTCCTCGGACTAGATTACCTCTCAACAAAACAAGAGATGTACCGGAAACCTGTATTCAGGGCCGGTACATCTTTTTTATGGCGGGAATTTTGATTATTCTTCTTTAGACTTTGACGCTTTAGGGTTCGCCGCTGCCTGGTTCAACTTCTTCAGCAGACGAGATTTGTGCCGCGCCGCGTTATTGGCGTGCATAACCTTTTTCTCCGCCGCTTTATCCAATCCGCTGACGGCCGTGGCTACCGCGCCCTTTGCTTTTTCAACGTCGCCGGCGGTAATGAGCTTTTCCGCCCGGGCGATGTCCGTCTTTACCTTACTGCGGGCAGATGTATTTCTTACTTGCCTTCTCCCGGCAGCGCGCGTTGCTTTTAGTGCTGATTTGTTAGCCAAGATTTACCTCCACTTATTTTTTACTCGAGCCGATATTCTTGGTCGGTTTCTTCAAGACCTTACTATCGGCGGTACTCTGCTTGACGGCATCCTCGCCGATGCGAATAACGTTGATGACGCCCTTAACGCCGTCTATCTTTTTTAAAATCTCACTCAACTGCGGCAGGCCCTTGGTCTGCAGCGTCATAAACAGCGAAACCGTTTGACCATTGCCGTTGACGAGATTGGCCGAAGCGATATTTACTTTTTCTTCCGCCACCAGCGTGCTGATGTCGCGCACCAGCCCCACCCTATCCCAGGCATCCACCTGTATCTTTACCGGGTAAAGTAAATCACTCTGTCCCCATTGTACAGGAATCAGCCGCTCCTTTTCATCTTCGTGGATAATGTTATGGCAGTCCTGCCGGTGGATGGAGACCCCGCGGCTGCGCGTGATATAACCGATTATCTTATCGCCGGGGACGGGATTACAGCACTGCGCGATGCTTGTCATCAGGTCGCCGACGCCCAGCACCTGCACGCCGGAGGGGATTGTGGTGGGTGCGGCGGTGGTCTCGATTACCTCTTCGGTTTTTTCTTCCTGCGCGGCGAGTTTCAAAACAATCTGATGGGCGGTAATATTGCCGTTGCCCACCGCCGCGATAAAGTCATCCAGGTTTTTGTACCCGAAGATTTCGGCCAGCGCCTGCCGCTCCGTTGGGATGCCCAGTCGCCTTAGCTCTTTATCCAATATCTGTTTGCCATGTTCGATGCTCTCCGCTTTTTCCTGTTTGTTAAACCACTGGCGGATTTTATTGCGCGCATGCGTCGTGTGGACAAAACCCAGACTCGGGTTCAGCCAGTCTAGGCTGGGACTCCGTGGCGCTTTAGAAGAAACGATTTCTATAATGTCGCCGTTTTTCAGTTGATAGTTAAGCGGCACCAGTTTGCCGTTGATTTTCGCTCCGATGCAGCGATGCCCCAGGTCGGTATGCACGCGGTAGGCAAAATCGAGGGGGGTGGAACCTTTGGGTAGGTCTTTAATTTCTCCGCGCGGGGTGTAAACAAAAACCTGGTCGATAAAAATGTCGGTCTTGACTGTTTCTAAAAATTCTTCCGCGCCGGTAAGTTCACGCCGCCACTCGATGAGCTGACGCAGCCAGCCGACCCTCTCTTCAAAATCAAGGTCTTGCTTACCGCCTTCTTTATAGCTCCAATGCGCGGCAACGCCGTACTCGGCAATTTTGTGCATTTCCCGCGTGCGGATTTGCACTTCCAACGGCGTGGTGCCGAGGCACATTACCGCCGTATGCAGCGCCTGGTAGCCGTTGGGCTTTGGGTTGGCGACGTAATCATCAAATGTGCCGGTCAGTGGACGCCATAAACTATGAATAATGCCGACGGCCGCATAACAGTCCTGCTCGCTTTCCACGATAATTCTTAATCCCAGCAGGTCGTATATCTCGTCGAAGTGTTTACCGAGGGCGGCATACTTTTCTATTTTCTGGTGGATGCTGTAAATATGTTTGGGGCGCCCAAAGATGTCGGCGGTGATGCCGGCTTTCTCCAGTTCCTTTTCAAGAACCTTAATAGCACGGTTGATAAATTTTTCCCGCTCGGTGCGTTTGGTATCAATCAGGCCGGCGATGCGCTGGTACTCCTGCGGCTGCAAATATCTGAAAGCGAGGTCTTCCAGTTGCCACTTCAATTCCCAGATGCCGAGGCGGTGTGTCAGTGGCGCGAAAATCTCTAGAGTTTCCTGGGCGTTTTTTAACTGGCGTTCTCTAGGGAGGGCATCCAGCGTCCTCATGTTGTGGAGTCGGTCCGCCAGTTTAATAAAGACTACCCGTATATCCTCCGCCATGGCGACCAGCATTTTACGGAGGTTCTCGGCTTGTGTAGTTTTAACCGCAGCACCCGAAACATCCAGGGAAACTTTACCCAGTTTAGTGACGCCGTCAACCAGCTTGGCAATTTCCGGCCCGAACTTCGCCTCTATTTTTTCAATGGGCGTTCCCGTATCTTCCGGGATATCATGCATTAACGCCGCCGCCAGCGAACTGGTATCCAGCTGCAATTCCGCCAGGATATAAGCCGTCTGCAGGGGATGCTCCATAAACGGGCCGCCGGAAAGACGCACCTGTCCCTGGTGTTTCTCCGACGCGAATTTATATGCCTCCTCCAGCACCGGCAGTTTTTCCGGCGGGAGGTATTCTTTGGCTTTTTCCAGCAGTCTGGCGAATTCCATTTTTCCCCACCCGTTCCTTACCTATATTATATATCAATCAGTCGAGCCAGAGGAAAAACTAAATTGCAAAACTCGCCCTGATGCTGTATTCTTGCTTTAAGAAACAACAAGGAGTATTGACTTGTATCAGGCACCGCGCGGCACTCAAGACATCCTGCCGGAAGAGCAGCTCTACTGGCGTTACGTGGAAAAAGTCATCGCCGAGGTAACGCGCCTCTATGGTTATCAGCGCATTGATTCACCCACCTTTGAAGAGACCGGACTCTTTACCCGCTCCGCCGGTGAAGGCACCGACCTCGTTGATAAAGAGATGTACACCTTCGACGATAAGGGCGGCAAGAGTATGACCCTGCGGCCGGAAGGGACGGCCTCGGTCTGTCGCGCTTATATCCAGCACGGTATGGCCAATCTGCCCCAACCTGTCAGGCTTTATTACATCACCCCCATTTTCCGTTACGACCGCCCCCAGGCCGGACGCTTCCGCCAGCACTATCAGTTCGGGTGCGAATGTATCGGTGAGGACGACCCCGCTATAGACGCCGAGGTTATCGATTTAGCCTGGCGGTTTTATAAAACTTTGGGACTTACGAAAATCAATTTGCAGCTCAATAGCATCGGTTGCAGGGAATGCCGACCGGCTTACCTCGCTGCTTTAAAAAAATACTACAATCAACACATC
>CAIWTG010000141.1 GCA_903915565.1 uncultured Chloroflexota bacterium | reverse complement strand
TGACTAAGGGACGATTTTCAAGACGATATTGCCGGTAAAGCCGTCACATACTATAACGTCGGCGGTCTTGCGGGCGATATCATGCCCTTCGATATTGCCGATAAAGCTGATACCCTTCGCTTCTTTCAGAAGCTGATAGGTCTCCTGTATCAGCCGGTTCCCTTTGCCCTCTTCGGCTCCATTACTTAAAAGCCCAACCCGCGGGAATGGGATGTTTAGTATATTTTTACTGTAAAGACTGCCCAGCCGGGCGAACTCCAGCAGGTGTTCCGGACGGCAATCGGCATTGGCGCCAGCGTCTACCAATAAGCCTGGCCTGGCCGTTAAGATATCGATAAAGGCACCGATAGCCGGGCGGCTAACCCCCTCTACCCTGCCCAAGTTTAACAATGAAGCAGCGACGACGGCACCGGTATTGCCAGCGGAAACGAAAGCCGCGGCATAGCCGCTTTTGACCAGATTAATGCCAACGACGATAGATGAGTTAGGTTTGTTTTGCAACGCTCTAACAGGATGTTCATCAAAATCAATAACTTCGGTGGCGTCGACGATATTAATGCGGGACTTAATCGGCGACTTCTCTAATAGCTTACGGAGTACATTTTTCCTGCCAACCAGGATAACCTCTGCGTTATATTCCTGAACAGCTTTGAGCGCCCCTTTGACTATTTCATGCGGGGCGTAGTCGCCGCCGGCGGCATCAAGCACAATTTTTGTACTTTTCATTGTTTCCCCTTTTTCACCGAGGCAACAGTCTCCCAGATATCGCACTGGCCTCCCCAGGCGGCAACGACCTCACCTTTTTGGGAAATGCGGGTAATTTCGCAGGCGGAGGTGCAGGAACGGCATTCAAAAGAAGAGGTGTCATACACCGCATCGCAAATATCAAAACCGCGGAAGCGGCTAACGTCCGGCTTTTGCGCTACGGCTTCGTGGGCGAGTAAAGCCGCGCCGATAGCGCCCATGACCTCATGGTGGGGAGGGACAATGATTTCAGTCTTCAGCTCATCCCGCAGAGCACGAATAATTCCCTCGTTAAAGGCAACCCCGCCCTGAAAGATAATGGGCGATTGGATATCTTTTCCGGAAGCAACGTCGCTTAAGTAGTTGCGCACCAGTGTGCGGCAGAGACCGTATATAATGTCGTCAATGTTGTGCCCCATTTGCTGCTTGTGAATCATGTCGGACTCGGCGAAAACGGTACAGCGACCGGAAATATGTATTTTATCCTTACCTAGTAAAGAACGACGGGAAAACTCCTCAATGCTCAGGTGTAATCGCCCGGCCTGGTGGTCGAGGAAAGAACCGGTGCCAGCGGCGCAGACGGTGTTCATGGCAAAATCCATCACCATGCCATCCCGGATGAGAATCAGCTTGCTGTCCTGCCCGCCGATTTCAATAACCGTGCGGACATCCGGCCGGTAATGCACCGCCGCCACAGCCTGGCAGGTAATCTCGTTTTTAACGAGGTCAGCCCCCACTAAAGCCCCAGCCAAATATCGGGCGCTGCCGGTGGTGGTTACCCCTTTAACAGTGGTATTTTGGGGAAGAAGTCGCCCTATTTGTCCGAGTCCCTGCTGGACAATGGCAACCGGCTGGCCGGCGGCGGGGAGATAAAGGTTGGCAATGAGTTCGTCCGAGGCATCAATGACAGCGAACTTAACCGTGACCGACCCTACATCAATACCGAGATAAGCTTCCATACTATTTATAATGTTAACATTTTTTTTGGAGAAAATGCCATTTTTAAGAAAGAAAATAAAAAACCTCTCGGGCCATCTTTAGTAAAGAGAGGATTATTATTTCTTGTTCTTTTCGTAGTCGGCGCGGACGGCGGAAAGCGTGTTCGGATTCGCCAGTAGTTCGGCGGCGGTCATCGCCATCGCTTTGGCGGAGTCGAGGATGATATGCAGCGCTTTTTTCGTGCCGGCAACCTCGGCGAATTCGGTGGAGTGGATTAAGATATGAGGCGAGGCGATACCGACCATCGGCTGTATCGTCGGCGTCAGCTGGCTAACGTTACCGACATCGGTGCTGCCGCTCCATTCTTCATCCTCCCCGATGGGGATGGGATGTCCCAAAGATTCAAAGTTATTCTGGAAAAGCCTGGCCAAAGTAACATTATTGAGCATGGAAGCATAACGTTCAGGAGCCCAGTGGTATTCAAGTCTGGCGCCAGTAGCAAGTGCCGCGCCGGTAAAACAGTTGAGGACTCTTACCTTTAAATCGTCCAGATAGGCATCGTCCTGGGCGCGGGCAATAAACGTGCCGGCGGTATGGGCCGGGACGATGTTGGCCGCCTCGCCACCGTCGGTGATGATGCCGTGAATGCGGGCTTTTTCCCGGATATGCTGGCGGAGCGCGTCAATAGCGTTAAAGGAGAGAATCATAGCTTCCAAAGCATTAATGCCCAGCTCGGGGTCAGCAGCGGCATGCGCGGCTTTACCGAAAAACTCCACATTGAGCGTCTGGCAAGCCAGGGCATTCAAAGTTACACGGTTGCCTCCGCCGGGGTGGACTATCATCGCAGCATCCAGTCCATCAAAGGCGCCTTTTTTCGCCATAGTGGCTTTGCCGGCGTCGACTTCTTCGGCGGGAGTGCCGAAAACGATAATGCTGCCGCCTAACTCGTCTACCGCCAGTTTTGTTCCCAGTCCCGCGGCGACGGCGCTGGTGCCGATGAGATTATGGCCGCAGCCATGTCCAATCTTTGGCAGAGCATCGTATTCCGCCAGGAAAGCGATGACCGGTTTGGCTTTACCGTAACTTGCCTTGAAAGCCGTGGGCAGGCCGGCAATACCCTTTTCTACTTTGAAACCGTTTTCCTTTAAAAATTCCACCAGCCAACCCGAAGCCTGGTGCTCCTGCATGGCTGTTTCCGGGTTGTCGTGAATTTTCTGGCTTAATTCGCCAAGTTTCTGGGAAGATGAATCAATGTTTTTAGCAATGGCTGCTTTTAATTTTTCTATATCCAAAATATGCTCCCATTACTGCTTGCGGCAGGCTTTATCGTAATTTATCATGTTGCTCTTAGTAAAGCCAACTTTAGCAAAGTACTTAATATTCTTAACATCGCTCTGGGGTACGACAACACGAATGGTATTGATGTCTTTGGACCTGGCATAATTCTCCAGGGCTTCAATCATCATCGTGCCGATGCCGTGCTGTTGAAAATCAGGATTGACGGCGATAAGAAAAACCACACTCGTACCAGCGGTGGGATATCCCGCGTACTCCAGCTTGGCGAGGACAAAGCCGATTAAGATACCTTCGTACTCGGCGATGAAGCTGAAATCGAGGGGACTTTGGAGCTGGGCGGCCATGAGGTTTTTATCCGGGATATTAGCCCACCAGATGCCCAGCGTGGAGGCAACGTCGCTGGAGGTTAGGCGATGTATTTTTACCGCCATTTTGTCAATAGCCTTCATCCCACACCTCCCTCACTTTTATTCTCGCATCAAAGGGAGAACACCTCATATTATAGTCCAGTATTCAAGCGATTTCTACAACCTGAAACGATGGATAATACTATTAATGGGAAAAAAGTTTAGTTATTAAAATATCTCTAATATTATGTTGCATAAGGAAATAATGCGTGCTATAATAAGGTAGCCTTAGAGTAGAATAGCTTTGTGAGAAGTGGGTTTGAGTCCCACTTTTTTATTGAATATAAAAGCGGAGGTTGGCAGTTTAAATGAAGAGCGATTTTTTGCTCGCCATAACGCAGCTGGCGGCAGAAAAAAATCTGCCGAAGGATGTAGTCCTCGGCGCCGTGGAAGCGGCGCTGGTATCGGCCTATAAGAAGGACAACTTTACCTCCAATCAGAGTATTGCTGTCAAGATTAACTCCGGCACCGGCAAGGTGGAGGTCTGGGCAGAAAAAAAGGTGGTGGAAAAAGTCACCAACGCGGACCTTGAGATTACATTAAAGGAAGCCAAAAAACTCAAGAGCGACATTAAGCTCGACGAGATGCTAATGGTGGAATCCACGCCGGAAAACGCCGGACGCATCGCGGCGCAGACCGCCAAACAGGTCATTTTGCAGCGCCTCCACGAAGCCGAGCACAGCGCCATCTTTGAAGAGTACGCCGATAAAGAGGGCGAGGTGGTGAGCGGGGTGGTACAGCGCTTTGAAGCCGGACAGGCATTCATCGAACTGGGAAGAACCGAAGCAGTACTGCCTCCCAACGAACAGGTGCGTAGCGAACGCTACCGCGTGGGACAGCACCTTAAAGTAGTACTATTACGCGTAGACCGCACCTCCAAAGGACCGAAAGTCATCGTATCGCGGTCACACCCGGAACTATTGCGCCGCTTATTCGAGCTGGAAGTGCCGGAAGTCTATAACGGCACCGTAGAAATTAAGTCAATCGCGCGTGAGGCTGGATTCCGTAGCAAGATTGCCGTTGCCGCCAAACAGGAAGGCATCGACCCGGTGGGATGCTGCGTCGGGCTGCGGGGCATCAGAATACAAAACATCGTCAGCGAGCTTAACGGCGAGAAAATAGATGTGGTCATGTGGAGCGCCGACTCGGCGACCTTCATCGCTAACGCATTAAGCCCGGCACACATCGTCGGGGTACAGTTAAATAAAGACGAACAGGTCGCCACGGTGACCGTCCCGGATAAACAACTCTCGCTGGCCATCGGTAAAGAGGGGCAGAACGCGCGCCTGGCGGCGAAACTGACCGGCTGGCGCATCGACATTAAGAGCGCCTCAACAGCCGAATTAGAGAAGCCCAAAGAACCCGAATTAGTCGGGGCAGAGGGATTAAAGGATAAAGATATCCTTGAATCAATGGATAAAGATACGGGCGAACTGCCCAAAGAACTCCTCGAAGGCATTGAGCCAGGGATAATCGAGGAACCGGAAAAGGAAGAGGAGAAACGATGAAAGAAATAAAGGACACGCTACATTTGATAAAACAGATCAAGCCCGATTATACTTTTTTGGAATTAAAGCTTAAGGCAATT
>CAIWTG010000140.1 GCA_903915565.1 uncultured Chloroflexota bacterium | reverse complement strand
TCTGTACGTTCGGATAAATTTTTTTAATGCTTTTACTTATTATCTCGGCCTCCGCCGCTTCAATCCCATCTCCGTAATATATGGTGACGACCTCTGCCTCTTTCTTATCCAGTTTAGTGAGTATTGTTTTAATCACGTCAAGGTCTGTCTCCCCTGCCGCGACTAATTCGTCATCCAGTAAGCCGATAGGTTGTTTCCGCCTTATCGTCAGACCGTTTATTTTTGTCGCCCGTATCGAGCGCGTAACCTCTACGGTTTTTACCGAAGTAAGGGCTTTTTCCATAATTTCCGCGTTGGCTTTAAAGTCCGCCTCGTAATCAAAGGCCAGCAGCGCTACCACGCCCTGCGGAATCGTTTTGGTCGGCACGACTTTGATTTTCTTTTCCGTCAGCGACTGTACCTGGTTGGCGGTCGCGATGATATTTTTATTGTTGGGTAAAATAATGACGTTCTCCGATGGGGCGGACAGCACTGCCTGGAGGATATCTTTCGTGCTCGGGTTCATCGTCTGACCGCCAGGGACAACGGCAACTGCTCCCAGGCTGCTGAAAACCTCTTTCAAACCCTCGCCGGAAGCTACCGCGATAACGGCGGTATCGGTCGTCGGCATTCTTTCCTTCTGCATCTCCAGGAAGTCCTGGTGCTGCTCATCCATGTTCCGGATGCTTACCTGGTGCAGCGTACCAAGTTTGGTGGCGAACTGGACAATCATGCCCGGGTCGAGCGTATGGATGTGGATGCGGACGGCGCTTTCATCCCCGACGACAATGAGCGATTCGCCCTTCTTCTCCAGCTTCTTCCGGATGATTTCCGGCTCCATTTTCTCGCCTTTTATCATAAATTCCGTGCAGTACCCGAAGGGTATTTCATCCACACCAATCGCCTGTGGCAACGGCACGGCCAGCGGCATATCGCTGACAATCATCTGCGGCTTACGTAGACGCATTGCTTCGGTTTCACCCTTGAGGTAACGCAGCGCGCCCTCCAGGATGGTGTAAATTCCCTGCCCGCCAGCGTCAACCACGCCGGCATCTTTAAGCACTTTAAGTAAACGGGGCGTTCTGGCTACGGAATCGCCGGCGGCATTCACCACGCATTCCAGCAAGGCAACAACATCTTTCTCGCCGTTCCCGACCTGCGTTTTAGCTTCTTTCGCCGCGTCTTTCATCACGGTCAGCATCGTGCCTTCTACCGGATTACTCACGCCGTTATAAGCGACTTCTGCCGATTTCTGCAGAGCGTCGGCCAATTCGACTGCATTGAAGGCTTCTTTACCATCCAGCCCCTGCGCCATTCCCCGCCATACCTGCGAGAGGATGACCCCACTGTTGCCGCGGGCGCCCATTAACGCCCCCTTAGCCATGGCGTGAGCCACGCCGGAGGCGCTGTGGTCGGGGGCGCGGTAGGCTTCTTCCATCGTTGACCGCATGGTAAGCATCATATTAGTGCCGGTATCGCCGTCGGGTACCGGGAATACGTTCAACGCATCTATGTCCCCGGAACTCTTT
The DNA here is from genome assembly GCA_903915565.1 of uncultured Chloroflexota bacterium. GTDB lineage: Bacteria > Chloroflexota > Dehalococcoidia > Dehalococcoidales > RBG-16-60-22 > RBG-13-51-18. The sequence continues at coordinate 357 of CAIWTG010000140.1, read as the reverse complement.
TCCAGCCAGGCCGTTGCCGCGGAAAACATGTCCCGCAGCTGCTGCCCGGCGATTGTGTTCACTTTACTCATTTTTCACCATCCTTGTTCAGTTTACGCTGGGTTTTTGGTCTCCCTACCAAGGACGTATTGCTTGCTAATCTTGTCGCACTATGTTACTATGTATTAGCGGATTTTGCAATACCCCGCGCTTTTTTCAAAAGGAGCAACAGAAAATTGAAGTGCGATTTATGTGGTAAAATACCTCAGTATGGTCATAATGTCAGTCACTCGAAACGCCATACTAACCGGGAACAGGACGGCATGGAAGAGTAACAAAGGCAGATGTTTTGCAGGCCATTGCGGCTGGTGCCGAGCC
>CAIWTG010000139.1 GCA_903915565.1 uncultured Chloroflexota bacterium | reverse complement strand
GCCCACCCGTCTGGTGGCTATCGGAGATGCGAGGAAGCCTGCCCTGGCGCAAAAAATGGCGTACCATCTCCGGCTTCAGCAGCCTCCTATCGTGGGGCGTATCAGCGAGAACGTTTTGCTCCTCGACCCCCGTACCGTCCTGCCGGAAGAGGACGAGATTATCATTAGTGCGTTAACGGCTATCGCGAAAAAGTAGGGAACGTAATTCCCTAATAAAATATATAACAGGAGTTTTAACATGAGTGAAAAAGAAATCATATTACGCTATGGATTTAATCCCCACCAGAAACCCGCCCGGATTTTCGCCAAAAATGGGACGTTACCTTTTACGGTACTTAACGGCGCGCCGGGTTATATCAATATGCTGGATGCCCTTAATTCCTGGCAGTTGGTAAAAGAGCTTAAGGGAGTGCTCAAGCTGCCGGCGGCGGCCTCGTTTAAACACGTGAGTCCGGCCGGCACTGCGGTGGGCACGCCACTGACCCCAGCCCTTAAGAAAGCCTATTTTGTGGACGATATGGAAGAAACGCCATTGATGGCGGCGTATGCCCGGTCGCGCGGAGCCGACCGCGTTTCCTCCTATGGCGACTTCGTGGCTTTAAGCGATATGTGTGATGTTGCCACCGCCAAGCTGATTTACCGCGAGGTGTCCGATGGCTGTATCGCCCCTGGTTTTGAAAAAGGGGCGTTGGATATTCTTAAAGCGAAAAAAGGCGGCAAGTATCTGATGATACAGATGGATGCCGATTATCAACCCGAGGAAACGGAAACCAGGGAGGTCTTTGGCGTTGAGTTCGAGCAAAAACGCAATAACGCCGTTGCCACCGCCGACATTCTGAAAAACGTCGTCACGAAAAAGAAAGAATTCCCAGTTGATGCCGTGCGCGACCTTGTTATCGCCACGACAGCTATAAAATATACCCAGTCCAACACCATCGGCTTTGCTGTAGACGGGCAGGCCATCGGCATTGGTGCGGGTCAGCAATCGCGTATCCATTGCACGCGCCTGGCAGCGGAAAAAGCCGACCGCTGGTTCCTGCGTCAACATCCCATCATTCTGGCGATTAAGTGGCGCGAGGGCGTCTCCAGGGCGGACCGCAATAACGCTATAGATTTATATCTTCAGGAACGACTGAACAAGTTTGAAAAAGAGACCATGAAGTCCGCCATGGACAAAGTGCCGCCGCAGCTTAGTTACGACGAGAAAAGAGACTGGCTGAAAAAGCTCAAGGGCGTCTCGCTTTCTTCCGACGGCATGATACCCTTCCGTGATACCATCGACCGCGCGTACGAAAGCGGCGTTACTTATGTGGTGCAGCCCGGCGGCTCAATACGCGATGAGGACGTTATTCAAGCCTGTAACGACTACGGTATGGTGATGGCCTATTCCGGTTTAAGGCTTTTCCACCACTAAAAAGTATTTGTCATTCTGAGGGAGTCCCGTTTGTCATCGGGGCGACCGTGAGAATCCGCTCCCTCAAAGTGGAGAAAAACATGTTCGTGCTGGGAACGGCGGGGCATATCGACCACGGCAAGTCGGTGCTGGTGCAGGCGCTTACCGGCATCGACCCTGACCGGCTGCGCGAAGAAAAAGAGCGGGGCATGACCATTGATTTGGGTTTTGCCTGGCTCAAGTTGCCGAGCGGCCGCGAGGTGGGTATCGTTGATGTGCCGGGGCACGAGCGCTTTGTGAAAAACATGCTGGCCGGCGTCGGCGGTATCGACCTCGCTTTATTGATTGTCGCCGCCAACGAAGGCATTATGCCCCAGACCCGCGAGCACCTCGCCATCCTGGACTTAATCGGCGTCAAGCGCGGGGTAGTCGTTATCACCAAGCAAGACCTCGTGGATGCTGATACTTTAACGCTCGTCCGCATGGAGCTGGAAGAACTTATCGCGTCCACCACCATCGCCGGGTCGCCCATCGTTGCCGTGTCCGCGGTCACGGGCGCAGGATTACCGGAACTCTTAAGCATTATTGATAAACAACTCGACCAGACCGAACCCAAGAAAGACACCGCCCGTCCCCGCCTCCCCATCGACCGTATTTTTACGATAGCCGGCTCCGGCACGGTGGTCACCGGCACGTTAATCGACGGCGCATTAGCGGTGGGGCAGGAGGTGGAAATCGTCCCCTCCGGCCTCAAAAGCCGCATACGTGCCCTCCAAACGCATAAGTCGAAGATTGATTCCGCCAGCCCGGGTTCCCGCGTGGCGGTGAACCTGGTGGGCATTAACACTAACCAGCTAACGCGCGGTGATGTTGTTACCCGTCCCGGCTGGCTCAAGCCAACCAATCTGGTGACGGTTAATCTTGAGCTGATT
>CAIWTG010000138.1 GCA_903915565.1 uncultured Chloroflexota bacterium | reverse complement strand
CGGCGGAGGCAATCACGGTGAAGGCTCCCTTTAACACAACCGTCTTTTTCCATTTGGCGGCATACTTAAGGGCGATTCCAGTGCGGTCGGCTTGGATTTCATTTATGTTTAAGCCGGTCAGCCGCGCCATTTCGCCGGGGTGGGGAGTGAGTACAGCGTTATCGGGTATTTGCCGCCACCATTCCGGCATCTTTGATAAAATATTCAGTCCATCGGCATCAATAATTAAAGGCGGCAGGTCTTTCTTTAATAACAGTGAGTTCAAAAATTTTATGGCAGCCGGGTCCTGACCTAAGCCGCAACCGGTCAGCAAAGCATTATACGAGGCACACTGTTGATATAAAAATTCGGCGGCAGCGGCAGCGACAACGCCGGGCTGCGACTCCGGCAGAGGACGATACGTCGCTTCCGAGAGTTTCGCGGCGATAATCGGGACCAGACTGGCGGGGGTAGCTAAAGTTACTAATCCCGCCCCGACCCGCATCGCACCACTGCAGGCTAAATAAGCCGCGCCGATGGTATTCGTTGCGCCGGCGTTAACCAGCACCCGGCCAAAGGTGCCTTTATTAGAGTCCAGGAGACGCTGGGGTAGAGTTTTAGCTGCCCAATCATCAGTGAGCAGGTCATAATTGATATCATCGGCAAGTTTTTCCGGAATACCGATGTCGGCTATTTTTATTTTACCCGCCCTGGCTGCACCGGGAAATTTATAAAGTCCCATCTTGGGGAAAGCCAGCGTCACGGTCAGGTCGGCATCAGGACATGCGAGGTCTATAGCGCCAGTATCGGCGTCCATGCCGGAGGGGAGGTCTATAGCGATGACCTTTATTTTGCGTTCCTGCCTGGCAGCATTTACTTTTTCCAATACCTTTTTAAAAATGCCTTCCAGAGGCCGGAGCTTGCCTGTGCCTAATAAACCGTCAATCACACAAGTTGCGGATGCCAATAACGCATCAAACTTTTTAAAGCCTTTATCCGCTTTAGCTTCAATACAGGTGATTTTTTTAGTTTTTATTCGTTTCAGGTTGGCGTCGGCGGCAGGCCTATCGCTGCCAAGATAAACGCTTACTTTAGCCCCCCACCCTGCCAGATAATGCGCCGCCACCAAAGCGTCACCGCCGTTATTCCCCCCGCCAATCAGGAGAACGATATTCCGTTTCTTAATATCGCCAAGGTAGTCACGCGCGGCTTCGGCCACAGCTTTGCCGGCGCTTTCCATCAGCACCTTCACCGGTTTGCCCAGCTGGGCGCATTGACTATCGATTTTCCTCATCTGTTCGGCGGTCACGATTTTCATCAGATATTATGTCTCCCCGTTGCATTGAGTGTAGCAATAAACCCGATTACGGTCAAGGGATAAGGTTAATTCGTAATGGGAAGAATTGAGGGGAAATAGATGGAAATTACGACGCGAATTTCTTGAAAACCAGCACCGAATTATGTCCGCCGAATCCAAAGGAATTGGAAACGGCTGTATTAACCTCGGCTTTACGGGCAATGTTGGGCACATAATCCAGGTCGCATTCGGGGTCGGGATTGGTGAGGTTAATCGTCGGCGGGATGATGCCGTTCTGCATCGTCAGGATAGTTATGACCGCCTCGATGCTCCCCGCCGCCCCCAATAAGTGCCCTAGCATAGACTTGCTGGCTGATACCGGTATCTTTTTCGCCCGCTCACCATAGACGTTTTTAATAACATTGGTCTCGGTGCGGTCGTTAAGCAGCGTGGCCGTGCCATGCGCGTTGATATAGTCCACTTCTTCAGGTGTTACCTTTGCCTGCTGTAAAGCGAGTTTTGAGGCGTTAATAGCGCTGGCGCCGTCGGGGGATGGCTGGATAAGGTGGAAGGCGTCGCTGGTGGCGCCATACCCCACCAGTTCGGCGAGGATGGGGGCGCCGCGTTTGATGGCATAATCGGCGTCTTCTAAAACCAGCACGCCGGAACCTTCCGCCATCACAAAGCCATTCCTCTTAGCATCGAAGGGGCGGCACGCCT
>CAIWTG010000137.1 GCA_903915565.1 uncultured Chloroflexota bacterium | reverse complement strand
TCAAAAGCGGCGCGCATATCGGAGCGGCGCAGGGTGGCTTTTACTATCTCTATTACCTTGTCTAATTTGGCTCCAGCTTTGGCTGCCTGTGCCGCCTTAATCACCGCGAACCCCTGCTCCATCACGGCGGAGTTCGAATCGATTAATTCAATATGGCAGTTGCCTTCTATTAAACGCGCGCTCTGCAAAGCCGCGTTATAAAGGCCGCTTAGCTTGGAGCTGACCATGATAACCAGTATCTCGTCGGTGACCTCCGCCAATCGGGCATACGTCCGCGCGAACATGTCCAATGAAGGCACCGCCGTCGTCGGCATTACTTTATTTTGCGAAAGCCGTTTGTAGAATTGCTCGTTGGTGATGTCGATGCCGTCGCGGAATGTCTCCTCGCCGAAGCGCACCAGCACCGGAATGACGGAGATATCCAGCTCCTTTTGTACCTCCGGAGGGATGTCAGCGATGCTATCAGTTACAATCTTTACCGTCATTATTTCTTTTCAGCTTCAAGGACACTTAAAGCAAGTGCACCAGGACCGGAATATGTGCCAACAACAGGACTGATTATTGAACGGTAGATTGGTACTTTAGGATATACTTTTGCCAGGTTCTCCGCCAGCGTGTCGCCTTCTTGTGGATTGGTGGTATGCTCTACGCCCAGCCCTTCAATATTTGGGTAGCGTGTCGGTACGCTCATCAAAAACTCAAGACCGGACCGGAGGGAATGTACCCTGGTGAGAGGAGCCATTTCTCCGTCTTTCACGGTAAGTAACTGTTTTACCGATAACATTGAACCCAGAAATTCTTTTGCCTTGCCGATGCGTCCGCCCTTGGCAAGGTATTTTAACGTATCAAAATAGGCGACAATATGACAACGTGAAACAGCCTTGCGGGCTAAATCAAGTGCTTTATCCAGATTCGCCCCCGCCTTCACGGCGTTAACCGCCGCGATAACAATCAGCCCCTCTGCCAATGCCACGGTCGCCGAATCAACTATCTCGATGCGGCATTTCCCCTGGACATAGTCCTTAGCTTGCGTTGCCGATTGATATGTGCCGCTCAACTTACTGGAGACGACGATGACCAGGATTTCATCCGTATCCTTGGCAAGCTTTTTGAAAACCTCGGCAAAATCATTGGGGGTCGGTTGGGTGGTCGAGGGGAGTTTCGGCTCGTTTATCAGCCGGCGGTAAAAATCTTCGCTGGTTATGTCGATGCGGTCCCGGTAAACATCTTCCCCGAAGCGTACATATAGCGGCACTTCAGTAATGCCTAATTTCATCGCCAGTTCGCCGGTGATGTCGGAAAGGGTATCGGTTACAATTTTCACTGTCATATCCGTATCCCGCCTTTTTATTCGATTGATATTATGTAGCTATAATGCGGCTGGTCGCCCTTGATACCAATCTGCCTAGATACGGCTTGGCTATATCCAGGATATATTCGTGCGGAAGGTCATCCGGCAACCGAACGCCTTTATTCGGGTTCTCAAGCATCCACATTATGCCTGAGACAGCGCCTATCGCCACCTGCATCGTAGTGGCGTTCTGGTGCGG
>CAIWTG010000136.1 GCA_903915565.1 uncultured Chloroflexota bacterium | reverse complement strand
CTTTACTCCCCTTCTTTATGTCAACTAATGCCCTGGCGGCCTGGGCGTCCGGGACGGCTAGTCTAACGATTTCACAGCCGACTTCTTCAAGTTGTTTAATCTGGCGGAGGGTGGCTTTAACGTCGCGGGTATCGGTCTTGGTCATAGACTGGACAACGATGGGCGCGCCGCCACCGATGGGGACGCTGCCGATTCTGATTTGTTTACTGATACGTCGCTTTAACATCATCAGCCTCCCAAAATACTCCCGCCGGAAATCCACCGGGCGATATCCTGATAAGTAACAATCAGCATTAAAGCCAATAAGACGATAAAACCCGTAGAGTGGATAATAGTTTGCGTCCGGGGTGAAACGCGCTTACCACGCCGCAGCCATTCGATGATAACAAACAAAAGATGGCTGCCGTCAAGGGCGGGGAAGGGAATAAGCTGGGTCACGGCGATAGCGATGCTAATGAAAGCCGTCAGCTCCAGCACAGGGCTAACGCCCGCCTGGGCAACCTCGCCGGCGACCTGCACGATACCAACAGGTCCCGAAGGCGTAAAGGGGACAGCACCGATAAACATCTCGATAATGCCGTTTTTATATAAAATCAGGGAATCCCAGACCGAAGAGGCACCCTCGGGGATAGCCCGCCAGAAGGGCAGACTCTCACTGACAACAGCAACGTTAGTCATATTAGAAGCAATGCCAACAGCACCCTCGCCCTGCGGGGGCTTCCAGCGGGGCACCAAGCGGAAGGTTTCCAGCGAGGAGTCGGTGTGCTGTACCTCGATAGAGATTTCTGCGCCAAGGTGAAGCTGAACTTCACGACTCAAGACACCAGTGTTTTCCACGGTAACGCCGTTAACGGTTAAAACAGTATCGCCGACCTGAATGCCGGCAGCCGCGGCGGGGGAATTGGGGACTACCTCCTGAACAACGACCTGACCTTGAGCGACATCGTGGGGAATCATATAAGCGACAGCCATCAGCACGAAGGGCAAAATAAGGTTCATCAAAATACCACCGCCAAGCACCAGCAACCTGACCCAGTACTTACGGGCGGCTAAAGCGCGAGGGGCAGCGGGGTCAACTTCTCCCGAGATTTTGTTAAAGCCGCCGAAGGGAATCCAGTTAATAGAATAAATCGTGTCGCCGAATTTTTTACCCCAAATGCGGGGTGGGAAACCAATGCCGAATTCCTCTACCCAGCAGTGGGTGGCTTTGGCGGCGATGAAATGTCCCAGCTCATGGGCGAGGATGAGGACGGAAAGGACGAGGACGCCGACGATAATCGTGAGCCACATTAAGAGATACCCCCGGCAATCTTTAAAGCTATATCGCGGGCCCACTTTTCGGCCGACTTGATAGCATCGAGGGAGGGGTGGGGGATGGTTTCGTGCGCATTAAGAACTTTTTCAACGACGGCGGGGATATCAGTAAAACGAATTTGCTCTTTAAGAAACAGCTCGACAGCCACCTCGTCGGCGGTGCAGAGAACAGCCGGGTAGGTGCCGCCCTTTTTACCAGCCTCGATGGCCAGGCGGAGGCAAGGGAATTTAGTAAAATCCGGCTGGGCAAAGGTAAGGTCGGCGAAATCCGCCCAATCGAAAGAAGGCAGCGTTTCATTGGGGAAGCGGTCGGGGTACGACAAAGCGTACTGGATGGGCAGGCGCATATCGGGCGGGCTTAACTGAGCTTTGACCGCGCCATCGGCAAACTCCACCATGGAGTGAATAATGCTCTGGGGGTGAATCAGCACGTCAACACTGGTAATGGGTATATTAAAGAGCCAGTGGGCTTCAATGACTTCAAGTCCTTTATTCATCAGGGTGGCGGAATCAACAGTGACCTTTTGACCCATAATCCAGGAGGGGTGGGCTAAAGCCTGCGCCACGGTAATTTCAGACATTTGCTCCGGGGGGTAGTTAAGGAAGGGGCCGCCGGAGGCGGTGAGGATAATGTGGTGGGGCGGCTGTTTTTCTCCGTTAAGGCACTGCCAGATGGCGCTGTGCTCGCTGTCTATGGGGTGGAGGCGGGCTTTGGTTTTTTTTAAGGCGCCGGTGATAATCTCGCCGGCGGCGACGAGGGACTCTTTGTTGGCGAGCGCGATTGTCTTGCCGGCCTGAATAGCGGCCAAAACAGCGTCAATAGCCGCCGTGCTGGAAGTGGCGATAACGACAATATCTACATCGGGGTGGACAGCCAGTTCTTCCAGAGGGATGTATTGGGGGCGGACCAAAGCTTTAAGGTTATGGCCTTCACTATCATACCGGGCGTAGGAGAAAAAGTCCGGCTTGAACTCCTGAATCTGGGTAAAAAGAAGGTTATAATTGCTGCCGGCAGCCAGACCGACGATATGAAAATGGTCGGGCAAAGCGCGAACGACATCTAACGTCTGCCGCCCGATAGAGCCGGTGGAACCCAGCACCGCCAGGTTTTTTGGTCGGGGTTTTTGTTTGGTCGCCATGATACATATAGTTTACAACAAATGGAGGAGGGTGAGTAGTTAATAGTTGTTAGGCGGGAGGAAGGAGTGGGGCAAGGGAGTTGGGAATGACCCGACTACGCCATGTTTCGATAGACTCACCACAAGCGGCTTTGTTGGGCAAGCGGGGGAGAGGTGTGGCGATATAAAACAAGAGTGGTGAGTCGGCACATATTACCGACTCACCACCAGGATATTTCAATTCTTAGTCCAGGGCTATTAAGCTACCGGCGTCAAAAGTGTCGTGTCGTGGAGTACAGCCACAGGCGCGTTCACTCTGACGGATTCGATACCATTCAGACAGCCTTCTTTGGCTGTATAACCCTCAGATACTGCGATGATTTCTCCGTTTGTCGCGATCAGCTTAAACCTGAATTCCCCCGCTATATCTTTGTTTACCTCAAACTTGGCAGCCGGTCTGCGGTTCCCTCTTTTTTCTACCGTCTTTCGAACTATGCCAAGGTACGAGTCAAACCCATAGTAAGTGTAATAGCGGTCGAGTGATTTTAGGTCTTCACCTTCCTGCCAGGCGTCAATCTCTTCCAGCCACTTATCCTTGTCCATGCCCGGAGCGTTATTTAAAATTTCCTCCGGCATATCCAAGATGAACTTCTTGGTCACTGGGTGCCATTCTAAAGCGACCCATGGTAGAGCGAACCATTTGTCGGTAAAGTGGCGGAAGCCTTTGAAGGAAACCAACGCGAATGCGATCAGTCCTTCCTTCATATCCACGATAAAGGTCGTTACCTGGCCCATATCTTCGCCTTTCTTGTTTACCACGTCGTACTCTGTTAACCTGTTGCTTGAAACGAATCTTGCCGATTTACTGGTCATTGTAATACTCCTAAAGAATCCTCTTTCAGCGGCCAGCTGACATATCTGCCAGCATATTTAGTCACCGAACCGCTTGATTTAGCTTTACAGCTAAGTCCATGGCGTCGACTTGGACCCGGTTATATTTATATATGGACCTAATGTCTAACTCGCTGTACCAACCAGATAATGAAGAAGATGACAGCAATAATGATTAAGATATGAATGAAACCGCCCATGAAAGGGGTTATTAACCAACCCAGCAGCCACACAATTAATAGGATAATGGCAATTATCCAGAGTAATCGCAACATATTGACCTCCTTTTTATTTATTCCCCGCTGCATACCAAATAGCAGGATTCCACTCACCCAGCTTCTTGGTATTAGCCCATAAATGGGCATACCTTTTCCTGGGAGACATGAAAATCCATTTTAGACGGAACAGAATTGACTTAAAATATCCAATCAATTTGTTCATCAACCTTTCCTCTTCCCTGTTGGCCAGCACTACCAGAGGCTCATTACCCGGAGAAATGTGAAATAATGGCCAAGATGCCGATAACGATGAAATAAATACCTACGAGATAGTTAAGAATCTTGGGGAAAATCATGACGATGACGCCGAAAACCAGAGAAATGATACCCCACCATAAACCGATACTTGTTGTAAACATGAGAACTGTCCTCCTTTCTCTTGACTCTAGATTAGTTCCAATACATAATTTAAGTATGTACGCTTTATCCCGTAGCCACAAACCTCTTAAGCAGGGATGGGACAGGCATGTTGGTGCTGGTTAGCTAATCCAATAGGTGGTAACTGATAACTATTGACAGGTACAGATAAGGGGGGTAGAATAGTAACCTAAAGGCGCGCCAAAGTGCCAGGTATGGTACACTGAAGTGTACCAAGGGGGTGACCACTATGTCAGCTATACAACGCAAATCTGAAACACTGCGAGTTTTGATGATTGGTTTCAGTCCAGTTGTTCGTCATGGGTTGCAAGCTATCCTGGCTGAAGATGAGGGAATCGATGTGGTTGAAGATGCTACGAATGGTATTGAAGCTCTTCGGGAAATTAAACTGGCACGTAGCAAGGGACGGCCTGTCAAAGTAGTATTAACCGAGTCCCGGAGTGGTAAAATTGATGGTGTGCAAGCTACGAGGATTATCAAGGATGAATTCCCGGAGATTGCGGTCCTGGTGCTGACGGAGAATGTCAACGACACTTATGTAATTGACGCCATACATGCGGGCGCGGGGGGATATATCTTCCTCCAGGACATGACACCGGATATGCTGCTGCAAAGTATCCATCGTGTGGTCCAGGGCGGCATGCAGATGAAGACGGAATTATTGCACACTGCCGTGGAGAATTTGATTCAAAACGGACGGAAAACACTGGCCGAGCGTACGGCTGAAGCGGCTCACCTCACCGAGAGGGAAGTTGATGTGCTTAGGCTTATGGGGAATGGAGATTCGAATAAAATAATCGCCGATAGTCTAAACATTACCATGGACACGGCCAAAAAACACGTCCGTAACGTTATCGACAAGATGCAGGCACGCAGCCGTACTCATGCGGCTATTATCGCCGCCCAAGCGGGTATTGTGGGCAATCCGATTACACCTATTCTTGATCAGCTCCAATTTGAGCCGAAGACAGCTGCCTGAAGGCCAGGCTGGTCTCATTTTGTCCCGTCCAGTTTTCAACCTGTGAGCGACGCACGAGGATGTTCACAGCCGGCCCTGTTTTTACTGCGGTTTGTCCCTGGTTTTTAAGGCGTCAATGCGTTCGGTGATTAAAACCTCTTTAAAATCCAATTCACCAGCATTGACGGTAATCGTATTTTTCGCCGCGCTTTCCACGGTTGTAAACGGCAGCCACATTTGATACCATATTTTTCTTACGCGGCTGCGGATACTTTCATATTCACAAACAATATAATAGGTTTTGTGTGTTTCCAGTTTGATGGGAATGAACGAAAGCGCCTGCTCATTATTACGCAGGAATCCTATACTTTCAGACTGTAGAATGGTTTTATCCTCATTCATCAAGGAAATTTCCAAGCCGATAGCCGGACTGTTACCGGCGTTGAATAATTCAAAATGCGAGAAATGGGAAGCAGGCGAAAGTTCATCGGATGTCTTCGTGCCTTCGGGCGCAGACAAAGCATCATGCTCATATGACTTCGCCCCCTCATGAAACACCGCCCTGGCAACTAATAAGGGGCGGGAGCCCATCATCACCTCGTTTTTCGTTTCTTCTATCTTTGCCTCCAGCATTTTCTTTGACTGAAACGAATAGTAGAAGTCCACTAAAACGACAACCATCGTTAAACCCAGGGTTACTAAATAAATAATGTCTATCATTTTTCTTGACCTCCAAGTTGAAAGAACTAACCCCGATTGAAAATATTCTACTGATAAAAACCTTATCAAGACAATAGGAATGTCTGGTTATCACATCCTTATATGTTATACACAATGCAAAGTTTTGTTCAAGGCTGTTGGAATGGCAGCTTTCAGATGTTATCGTGGGGAGAGGTTCATTGACTTCGGTAATGGTTCAACTTGACAAATAGAGTCATTTAGATATACACTTTATGTATAGTTCCTGTTTAGGTTATTTATCAACTTCTTTGAATCCCCATAGATTTATTCAAGTATTGGATGACCCGAGCTCCAACTAAAATTTTTAGAGAGGAGGCCATCCAATGAGTTTTGAAGACAAGTCACTCCAGTGCATAGACTGCAAGACACCCTTCACTTTCACGGCCGGGGAACAAGAATTCTACCAGACAAAAGGTTTTACCAATGAACCTAAGCGCTGTTCCGCGTGCCGCCGAACCAACAAAGCACAGCGTTCCAATAGTGGCGCCAACAGCTACGCATCACGGTATTAAGCCTGCTGCGTATCTATAACCAGAGTCACACATAGAACGAAGTTTCCTTAGAAGGGCAGTCAATATGAATAATTATCTGGTGTTGTCTGCCCTCCTAGATTACTAACAAGATGCTTCAAAATGATAGCCATATTATCGAAATAAGGCTATCAGGGCACGCCATGAAAATAAGTTTGGAAGGAACGGCTGGCATAAATGAATACGCATAATATTTCACAATCAAGGAAGAAATTTATTCGCAAAGAGAAGGCCCGGATTCGCCGGGACGTTTTTGATTTAAAAGAACGAGAGAAATTGATTAGCGGCTTATATACAGTAGTTCATCAGGCGTAGATATGCCTGGTAAGACATACCGATTCAGGCAATAACATTGCTATTACCCAGGAATGAAACGGAGGTATCATGACTTTAGACTCCTTGTGTATTCACTGGTGGATGATCGGAGACCATTTGGTGGGTTGTTGCAAAAAGTGCGGCGCCATAAGAGATTTTGAAAAACTAAGACTAGAAGAGCAGATGCGCAAGAATAGCCACAGGTGGAGAATACATAGACCAGCCGTCAGCATTCTCTAGTTTTAGTTAGACAGGTTTATGGGGTCAGGTAGTAAAAGGAAAAATCCTTCTCTTGTCTCCCCTTACAAAGGGGAGACGTCAATACCCCAAAATGTAAACTGGCAATTATGGATTCCCGATCAGGTCGGGAATGACGTGGAGGCGGAAAGAACTGGATCCCGACTTACGTCGGGATGGTTTTTGTTGTTTGTTAGACGACAATCTCGGATTTTCTGGTCTGGCCGGTACGGACGAAGAGGATAGTAACGATATCGCCGGGCTTGAGGGCGGCTAAAGCGCCTTCCATATCTGCCGTGGTAGTGATTTTCTTGCCGCTAATTTCAGTAATAATGTCGCCGGGGTTAAGTCCGGCTTTCTCCCCGAGCAAACCCGGTGAGACTTCGCCGACAACCGCGCCGGGCGTGGGACTAACGCCCATCTGCGAGGCGGCCGTAGAGGCATCGGCGATTTTAAGTCCAAAGCGCACCGGGGGCACACTGGACGGGGTGGACAGCAACTCGCGGATGCGGTTACGGTCAAAGCCAACGACGGCCTGACCGTTGATTACAGTGACCGGCACACCCATCTGACCGGTTAGATTAACCATTTCCTCCGCTGCCGCACCATCGACAGAAACGTCGAATTCCGTATACTTTACACCCAGCTGGCCAAGAAAACTCTTGACTTGAAAACAGTAGCCTCACGTAGGTGAAGTATAGATTTTAACGTCCATGGAATTACCTCATCCTGCCACGAGTATCAGTCTTCTCGACAGGAATTTCAGCCAGCCTGGGCAATTTGAAAATAGCGGCGTTTTTCTTGAGCGGATTAAACGTCGGGAAAGCGTTGAGGAATTTCTTCTTCTCGCCGCAATATTTGCATCGGCCATAACTGGTAGGTCCGTTGGCTTCATCTATAACCCAGAAGTGGTGGCACTCGGGCTTTTCCGACTCCTGGATGACTTTTTCTGGTTCTTTTACTCTTTGTCTCATCACACACCCCCTATTGACCATTCATGATTATTTTATGGTGAAAACCGATAAATGTCTGCGACTTTTGTCTTATATAAAAATGATAGCGCGAGATTGTGAAGATATTATTAACAAACGATGAATCAAGGGATAGATAAAGGGGGGAAAAGGCGGGGCGAAATAGAGGAACCCAGCAGGTAAAAAGCTATTTTTTATCGTCTTCGATAATAATTTCAAAGGGGCAGGAGATAGCGCCGGTAGGGCAAACAAGCTCGCACATCGTGCACCAACCGCAATCGTTAACTTTAACGATGGATATTTTATTATCCTTCAATTGCAGCGCGCCGCAGACACAAACACTGACGCACAAACCGCAGTGGTCACATTTAGCTTCATTAATTACAGGTAGTTCTGGCATATCACCATCTCCCTATAATCATATTGTAGTTTTACCAACATTAAAACGTATGTGACCTTTCTCTCATTCTGCAACGCCGGCTATCTTTTTTAAGATAACGTAATCGGCGATAATGATATGGTTCCGCTCCACCCTGATGGCGCCTTCCGCTTCCAGGCTTCTGAAGGAGCGCCCGACCATCTCACGGGCAGTGCCTATCATGGCCGCCATTTCCTGCTGGGTGAGGCGGGGTTTATCACCATTGCCGGCATATTCCAACAATATTTTGGCGACACGGCTGTTAACATGCCGGAAGGACAGGTCTTCCACCAGAGATATCATTTCCTGCACGCGGATGGACAGCACTTTAATGATATTCAAGGCTACTTGCGGAAAGTCGCGGGAGAGGGTTTCCAGGTCTTTTTTCTTGATGCCATAAAGAACAGCAACACTTAAAGCTGCAGCGCTGGCGAGATTAACACCACCCAGGGCAGGAACATCATTAAAAGTATCGCCGGGGCGGATGATACGGAGAATCTGCTCCTTGCCATCGGCGGAGGTCTTAAAAACCTTGACGACGCCGGAGGTAACGTAATACATGGCTTCCGCCGGTTCTCCTTCAAAAACGAGGATATCACCACGGACCGCTTTCTTTTCAAAGATGTGGCTATTAACCGCAGCCATAGCCGAGTCGCTCAAGCCGGTGAAATAGGGTATGGATTTTAGTGAGTCCAGGCTTATTGCCATATGTCAGATTATACCAGCTTGGGGCGGATATGGTAAAGGAGTAGTTAGTAGTTAGGGGTTGGTCAGGCTTGGGTCGGTTCTCCGTTCGCAGAGAGGAGGCAAAAGATGGGTGAAGAAAAGAGGCGGTTGTATATGAGAGAAATATTTGCCTATAATGAAATCAGGTAGAGGTAAAGAGGTGAAGATGAGTAAACTGATTGAAAAACTAAAGAAAGTTTCACAGGCAGCGCCAACGCCGATGGGTTTCCATACATCGAAGGCGGAAGAAGTCGGCGGGAAAATGCTGATTCTCGGGAGGGTAAAGATAGACAGCACGGCAACGCCGACCAAGGTTAACACCGGGGCCGATGCCGTTCTTTTTTATGACGACAAAGCCGAGACCGCTATCAAAGACTTCCAGAAAACAGCTAAAGCCACGGGTGACGTGCCGTGGGGAGGATATTTAGATGAGGGGGGCGGGGGTGTAACGCCGCTGGTTGAGGCCGGGTGCGACTTTGTGGTATTTTCTCCGACCAGCAAGATTAGCGACCTGCCGCAGGATGAGAAAATCGGGAAGGTACTGCAGGTAGAGTCGTCGATGGACGACGGGCTGTTGAGAGCGATTAACGACCTGCCGGCAGACGCCGTACTGGTAACCGACACGCTGGAAAAAGATGAGACATTAACCATACACCGTTTAATGATATACCGCCACCTGGCGAACTTCATCGGCAAGCCGCTGATAGTGCCCGTGCCGGCGAATATCAGTGAGGCGGAGTTAAAAGCGCTCCAGGACGCCGAGATTGATGGGGTAATGGCGGATGGCGACGACTTGAAAGAGCTGCGTAAAAATATCGGCAAACTGCCGGCGCGCTCGGCCAAGAAACGGGGAAGAGGCGCCGTACTGCTGCCACATGTTAGGGAAGAAACTGCCGCGGCACCTCCCGATGAAGAAGAGGAAGAGGACGAGTAAGGTTTTTACCCCACGCCACACATAATGGCGACAAAGATATGGGGTTTGCGGAATTCCTTATAGCGCAGCGGGTGGTGCTTAATGCCGCGGGGGACAAAAATAGTGCTGGTGGTATTGAGTGTTAACACCTGCCCGCCGAGAGAAAATTCCATCTCCGCACCAAGGTCTTCAGGGGCAGCGGAGTCGCCGCCAAGGTTAAGGATAATTTCGTCGGCGTCCTGATGCGTCATTTCCTTAATGCGTTCAATCCTGGAAGCATTTTGAGGCGTCATCCAGCCATACTCAATATGATATTTAGCGCCCGGCACCTGCAAAGCACTCATATAAGTTAAAGCTCCGTCCGGGCCTTTTTCCCGCATAGGGCTGCGCACCACATACCGCTCGTAATCGAAGTCGGTGGTCTTTTTGGGGAGGATATTCTTTTCTTTGTGGATACCGCTGGTTTCCCAGGCTTCACCGGCGCTGCCGGTACCACACATAATGGCCATCTGGAGGTGGGGGAATTGGAACTTTTTCCAGATGACCGGGCCATGCGGAGTGCCTTTGGGGATGTAAAAAGCGGTGGAGGTATTAAAGACAATCGGCTGGCCGCCGACGTAAAACTCCACCTCGCCACCGAGGACCTGGGGAGTACGGTAATCCCCGCCCAGGTGCATAACAATTTCGTCGAAGTCGTGGGAGTGTTCGTGAAGGGAGGGGTTGGGGTCGGGGATGCCATAAATCCAGCCGGGCTCCATATAATAATTACAGCCGGGAATCTGCTTATTGCTAATCATCGTCATGGTGGGACTCTGGCGGTTTTTTGTGCCGCCAAAGGCTTCGTAGAGGGGTTTACGGACAACATATTTTTCGTAATCGGTTTTAGGCATAGATTATTATCCTCACAAAGTATTTGAGCTAATGATAGCGGGAGAGGGGGAAAGTGTCAAAGAGAGTACGACGCTTTTCCCTCTTATCCCTCTCCCCGCTGGCAGGGAGAGGGAAGGTGTTGAGACCTCTTCTCCTGACTTCTTCAACGCTGGCAGAGCGGATTCAGAGCAAAATCCTTCTCTCATCTCCCTTTACGAAAGGGAGACGATGTCATTTAGCTCTACTGTATAAGGATACTAATATGTAAAAAAGGGAGCAAATAAATTGATTCCCGACTGAAGTACGAGACAGGCAGGTCGGGAATGACGGATAGATAAAAACTCCCTTAATCCCTCTTTATAAAAGAGGGAGATGGATAAAGGGCTTTACAGAGAACAGATAAAAAGATATAATGCCTGATTGTTGTCTAAAAAAAGGAGAGGAATGAAAAACGACGCGGAAATTACGAATTACGACCCGATAGCCGAAGAGTTCATCCGGCACGCCGGCCGGGAGAATTCATGGAACAACCTGTATGAAAGGCCGAACACCGTAGCGCGGCTGCCGGAGTTAAAAGAAAAGAATGTTTTAGACCTGGGTTGCTCAACGGGGTTTTTCACCGAGTACGCATTGGGGCAAGGTGCAAAGAGCGTGACGTCGGTGGATGCCAGTCGTAAGTTAGTTGAACGGCTGGCGGGGAGGATTAAAGACAAACGCCTGACCACCCATTGCGCGGACATCGGGTCACCAATGCCGTTCTTGAAAAGTAATTTCTATGATGTGATTATATGCTCGCTGGTGCTGGACTACATTAAAGACTGGGTACCGATGTTCGAAGAGTTCTACCGGGTGGTGGAAAAGGGCGGACGGGCAGTCATAGCGACGGGCCATCCTTTTGCCAGTTATCTTTATCTGGAAAGGAACAACAGGCTGGAAAGTTATTTTGCTTTTAGAATGATTGAGGATACATGGGGGATAAGGGGGCCGCGTCCCTTTAAGACACACTACTATATACGTCCATTGCACGAGGTGCTGCGCCCGATGATACAATCCAAGTTTAAGATAATCAGTATAGATGAGCCGCTGCCGGACGAAAGATGTAAAGAAATATCGCCGGAAACGTACGAAGATTTAATGGAAAGACCGGGGTTTTTGTTTATCGTGCTGGAGAAGTGAAGGAAAGATCTCTCTCCTGTCTCTTTTATGCAAAGGGAGACGTCAATACTCCAAAATCATTTAAGGCTTATTGTGGATTCCAGCCTGCGCTGGAATGACATTGGAAGAAAGCAAAAATAGAGATTCTCACGGTCGCTACGCGACCTCAGAATGACAGGGGGGATTTTAGACCTTCTGGGTCATCTGGTAGAACTTGCCTTCGGTGGAGAGGGCGGGGGCGATAACCATATCGGCGTTGTGCATTTCTTTTATATTAGCAGCGCCGCAGAATCCCATCGCCGTCCTTAAAGCGCCAACGAAGTTTTCCGTACCGTGAACAACCGAGGTCGGTCCAAAGAGAACCTTTTCTAACGTTGTATTCGTGCCGACTTTAACGCGCGTGCCGCGGGGGAGGGCGGGGTGGGGATGCGACATGCCCCAGTGATAACCGCGGCCGGGGGCTTCTTTGGTCTGGGCAATGGGCGAACCAATCATCACGGCGTCCGTGCCGGCGGCAAAGGCTTTACAGATATCGCCGCCCTTACGTAAACCGCCGTCAGTAATAATCGGGATATATTTCTTGGTTTCCTTATAATAGGTATCTCGTGCTGCCGCGCAGTCGATGGTGGCGGTAATCTGGGGAACACCGACGCCTAAAACCTCGCGGGAGGTGCAGGCAGCACCGGGGCCTACGCCAACCAGAACGCCAGCAATGCCAGTATGCATCAGCTCCAGGCAGGCGGTATAGCTCACACAGTTGCCGACAACGATGGGCATTTTCATCTGCTTACAGAGTTCCGAAAAAATAAGCCCGCGATAGCTCTTGGAGATATGGCGGGCGGAGGTCACGGTGGACTGGACGACTAAAATATCGCCCCCGGCTTCCTGAACGATGGGGGCGAGACGCTTGGTATTGGCGGGGGTTAAAGAGATGGCACAGATAGCGCCGGCTTTCTTGATGGCTTTGACCCTATCGCCGACGAGGTTGTCTTTAATGGGCTCTCTGTAAACTTGCTGTAATAAAGCGGTGACATCGGCATCGGAGGCTTTGGCGATTTTTTCCAGAATTTCATCGGGGTTGGCATAACGCGCCTGGACGCCGTCAAGGTTAAGGACACCCAGCCCGCCGAGCTTGTGCAAATGGATAACCATGTTAACATCAACGACGGAATCCATAGCGGAAGCCATAAAGGGAATAGCGAAGGTAAATTTGCCAATCTGGAATTCCGTGTCTACCTGATCGGGGTTGATGGTGACGTCACCAGGTACGATAGCGACGTCGTCAAAGCCGTAGGACTGTTTGAGCTGTTTAAATTTTGGGGTAGCTTTTGTGCTGCACATATATGTATGTGCTCTTAATTATAGCAAAGTTTTTAAAAATAAAGCAACAGGTAATTGGGTAAATGGACATATATTTTTTAGGGTTCAACAGCACGTAACAAAAAACTTAATCCAATTTGGAATTACGTTTTCTATTTTGAAGCTAGACACGAACATAGGTATCATCTTATAATAATGGGGTTGAGGATGATGCGGAAAATGCCTGTTTTATACGTCGTCGCTACCCCCATCGGCAATCTGGAAGATATTTCCCACCGGGCGCTCAGGGTGCTGCGGGAAGTAAAACTCATCGCGGCGGAAGATACGCGGCACACACAGAAACTATTAAACGCTTACGACATCAAGACGCCGATGACCAGCTATTACGAGCACAATAAACTGACCAAACTGGATTACATCCTCGACCAGGTAAAGCAAGGGGACGTAGCGCTGGTTTCGGACGCGGGGATGCCGGGCATAAGCGACCCGGGCTATGAGCTTATCGCAGCGGCCAGCCGGCAGAAAATAAACGTCGTACCCATACCAGGGGCATCGGCCATAACGACGGCACTGGCGGTTAGCGGGCTGCCGACCGACAGGTTTACATACATCGGGTTTTTACCCAATAAAGCGTCGGCAAGGCGCAAAGCACTGGAGGCAGTGGCGGAGGAGGCGGGGACGATAATAGCGCTGGAGGCGCCGCATAGAATCCAGGAGGCACTGGAGGATATCTTTAAAACTCTGGGCGACCGGAGAATCGCCGTCGGCCGGGAGCTGACCAAAATCCACGAGGAGGTCTTCAGAGGAACGGTGAGTGCGGCAATCAAGCACTTCACCAATCCACGCGGCGAGTTCACATTAGTGATAGAGGGGCGGGGGGTTAAAGAAAAACCAAAAATGTCGGACGCGGTGGAAAAACAGCTACACGAACTGTACCTCTCCGGAGCTACGGCTAAAGAGGCGGTGGCGACGGTGGCGGGAGAAACCGGACTAAAGAGAAAAGAGCTCTACCAGACCTGGATTAAGCTGGGAGAGGGTAATAAACTAAAAAGTCAAAGCCATAAGGTAAAAGCGAAAATTCAAAATAATAAACTTGATTAACACGACAATTAATCTGGAGGGAAGATAAGATGAGACGAGGGTGTGTATCACTAGGCGACTTAAAGTGCGATAACTGCAAGAAACCCATCCCCTATCCCGACCGCTATTTAGCGATTAACGAAAAAGACGGTAAAGAGGACGGGGAAGGCGAAACCAAACGTTATTGCGTCGATTGCTGTCTGAAGAAGGGCTATGCCCAGTATAAGGACGAGAAGGGCGAAAAAATACTGACGTTTTTCTAGAGACAAATTATGAGCGAAAGAATCTACATCGGGGTGGCATGGCCTTACGCCGAGGGCTCACTGCATATTGGGAATATTGCCGGAGCTAACTTACCGGCGGATATCTTCGCGCGGTATCATCGCGCCAAAGGCAACGAGGTGTTAATGGTCAGCGGCTCCGACCAGCACGGCACGCCGATAACGTTAAAAGCCGAACAGGCAGGCAAAACCCCAAACGAAATAATTGATTTTTACCAAGCGGAATTTATAGAAGTCTGGAAGAAGCTGGGGATTACCTGGGACTTTTATACCGGCACGCACACAGAAAACCACACTAAAGTAGCGCAGGATATATTCCTCAAGCTTTTGGAAAAAGGCTATCTCTATAAGGACACCGTCGCCCAGATGTACTGTCCCAAGTGTCAGCGTTTTTTGCCCGACCGCTATGTGGAAGGCAAATGCCCACTCTGCGGGGCGGAGGGGGCGCGGGGCGACCAGTGCGACGCCTGCGGGAAACCGCTCAACGCCACCGAGCTTAAAGACCCTTATTGCCGGATTTGTAAAACCACTCCCGCCCTGAAAAACTCGGAGCACTTCTTTCTAAAGCTAAGCGCCTTTCAGGAGAGGCTGGAAAAATGGGCGGAAGAACAAAAACAGTGGCGCCCCAACGTTTACGGCTTTACACATCGCTACCTCAAAGAAGGTTTAAGAGACCGGGCGATAACTAGAGATATCGAATGGGGCGTACCGGTGCCGGTTAAGGGTTTTGAGAATAAACGCCTTTACGTCTGGTTTGAGGCGGTGATAGGCTACCTCTCCGCGTCTAAAGAATGGGCGGAAAAAAGCGGGGATAAGGATAAATGGAAACCATTCTGGGAGCCGGGGGTTAAAAGCTATTACTTCCTCGCCAAAGATAACATCCCCTTCCATACACTCATCTGGCCGGCGATGCTCATGGGGTATGAAGGGCTCGCCCTGCCCCACGACGTGCCCGCCAATGAGTTCCTGACCATCGAGGGAAAGAAGATTTCCAGGAGCCGCAACTGGGCGGTTTATGTGCCGGATTACCTCTCCCGCTATGACCCCGACCCGCTAAGATATATCCTCTCCATCAATATGCCGGAGACGAACGATAGCGACTTTTCCTGGCGGGAATTTGTGCGGAGGAATAACGACGAACTGGTGGCGACCTACGGCAATCTGGTCAACCGGGTGCTGACGTTTACTTATAGAAACTACGACGGCAAGGTGCCGGAGTCCGGCGCTTTAGACGATGCCGATAAAAAGATAGTTGCCGACGCAGACATCTGCCTTGAAAAAGTCGGCGAGTCTATAGCTAAATGCTATTTTAAACAGGCTATCCAAGCGGCGATGGCCCTGGCGGCGCAGGCGAACCGCTATCTGGATGAGAAAGCCCCCTGGAAAAAAATTAAGGAAGATAAACAGGCGGCAGCAACATCGCTTTATACCGCAATTAATGTGATATCCCGACTAAAGACCATGTTGTGCCCCTTCTTGCCCTTCAGCTCACAGAAAGTACATGAGTATTTGGGATTTGACGGGAAGGTGGAAGATGCAGGCTGGAAGCCGCAGCCAGTGCCGGCGGGGCAAAAATTGAAAGAACCCAAACCACTCTTTACCAAACTCGATGAGAAAATAATCGAGGAGGAGACAAAGCGCATTGGAACTTAAACAGATTTACGCACCTATCCAGAAGGATTTAAACAAGGTTAAAGAGACGATTACATCTATCAACAAGATAGAATATAAATGGCTGTCCGAGCAACTAAGCTACATCGTCGGGGAGACGGGCAAGGGGATGCGTCCGGCTTTAACACTATTCTCCGGCAAGCTGTTCACTTACGACCTCACCACGATGCTACCGATGGCGGTATCGGTCGAACTAATGCATACGGCAACGCTGGTGCATGACGACGCGATAGATAAAGCGTCAACGCGGCGGGGGCGGGAAACGATGAACAGCCGGTGGGGGGATGAGATAGCCATCCTGATGGGGGACTTTTTATTCGCTAAAGCGGGCGAATTTGTGGCAGATACGCAGACACCGCGGGTCATTAAACTATTTTCCCAGACGCTAGGCATTATTTCCAGCGGGGAAATAGGGCAGTTCCGCGGGGCGTATAACCTAAAGCAAACACGCGAGGATTATTTACACCGCATTTATAGAAAAACCGGCTCGCTGTTCTCGCTGGCAACACAAAGCGGGGCGATACTCGGCAAGACGTCGGAAACAGCCGTTGCGGCGATGAAAGAATATGCCGACAATATGGGCATCGCGTTCCAGATAGTGGACGACATTTTAGACTTTACCAGCACCGAGGAAAAAATGGGCAAACCAGTAGGGTCGGACCTGATACAGGGGACGCTAACACTGCCGGCGATGATGGTGATTGAGCAAAATCCGAAAGATAACCCGGTGACGAAGTTCTTTGAGACTAAAGAGAGAAAACACGTGGCGGAAGCCATAAAAATCGTCAGGGAGACGGGGATTATCAAAGAATGTTATAAAGTCGCCGGGGGGTATTACGAGAAAGCGTGCCAGAGTCTGAAGGCGGTACCCCAGAGCGACAGCCGACAGGCGTTATACGACCTGGCTGATTTTGTTATTAAGCAGGGAACGTAGGAGTAGTTGGTAGTTAGTGTGGGGAAAGGTTCACCCTCACCTGTGTCCTCTCCCGTCAAGGGAGAGGATTTTTTTATGCGT
>CAIWTG010000135.1 GCA_903915565.1 uncultured Chloroflexota bacterium | reverse complement strand
TCTGGTACTTAAAATCCATACCGATAGGCCAGAGGATGATATCAAATAAATTGGATATTTCCAGTATTTTCTCGTTGGTATCGAGGATGGCGATATCGCAGCCGCCGCACGCTGCCGACCAGTAGATTGCCAGTTTCGGTTTAGCCATTGGCAGCACCTCCGTTACTCTTAAAGGGACCCAGTTTTCGCACCTGCTCGGTCATCTCGTTAACGATGGCGGCGAAGCGGTCGCCTTCAGACGCGGAGACCCATTCCAGACGAACTCTTTCGTCCTCAATGCCGAACTGGGAGAGCATTTTCTTGAGGAGGGGCATACGGCGGGCGGTCTTTTTATTGCCGTCCTGATAGTGGCAGTCGCCGATGTGGCAGCCGCAGATGAGGACGCCGTCAGCGCCCCGTTCAAAGGCTTTAATAACAAACGTCGGTTCGACGCGGCCGGAGCACATGACACGGACGATTCTAACGTTGGGGGCGTACTTTTTACGCGAGGTGCCGGCAAGATCAGCTCCGGTATAAGAACACCAGTTGCAGAGGATGCCGACGATTTTAGGTTCGAAGGTCATGCCATCACCCCCTCGATTTCCGCCATAATTTCTTCGGTGGTGAAGTGGCGTCCTTTTATCGCACCAGCGGGGCAGGCGGCGACGCAGGTGCCGCAGCCTTTGCAGAGCGCTTCGTTAACGCGGCAGACTTTCTTAACTTCGTCAAAGCTGATGGCTTTGTAGGGGCACATGTCGATGCAGATTTTGCAGCCGGCGCATTTATCTTCGTCAATGTAGGCGATGGCGGCTTCAATCTCAACCTTGCCTTTGCTAATGAGCGCCAGCACACGGGCAGCCGCCGCCGAAGCCTGGGCAACAGTGTCCGGAATGTCCTTGGGACTCTGGCAGGCGCCGACGATATAGATGCCATCGGTGGTGGTGGCAACGGGGTCGAGCTTGGGGTGCTTTTCCAGTAAGAAGCCATCCGCCTTACGGCTTAGAGTTAAAATACGGGCGAGCTGTTCGGTATCGGGGCGGGGCTCTAAAGCGCAACTCAAAATCACCATGTCCACGGGGAGACGGCGTTTTCGGCGGACTAAAGTGTCCTCCACCATAACGACCAGTTTGCCTTTTTCTTCCGGGGTTTCGGTGAGGTCAGTAACCTCGCCGGCTTTACCGCGGATAAAGTTAACGCCTTCTTCCTGAAGTCGTTCGTAAAACTCTTCATAGCCGGAGCCGGCGCAGCGCATATCGATGTAGAGCTGGTAAACGGCGGTATCCGGCAGTTTTTCTCGCAACAGGTGGGCGAACTTAAGCGAGTACATGCAGCAGACGCGCGAGCAGTACTTGTGATAATTGGTATCGCGGCTGCCGATGCAGTGTAAAATAGCGACGGCTTTAGGCTCCGAGCCGTCTTTAAGTAAAACCTTGCCGTTGGTGGGACCGGAGGCATTGGTCAGTCTTTCAAACTCAAGGCCGGTAAAGACGTTGTTAAGCCGGCCATAACCCAGCTGATAAATCTTGGTGGGGTCGAACTGCTGGAAGCCGGTGGCGACGATAATGTTGCCGATTTCAATTTCGACAATTTCGTCCTGCTGGTTGAAATCTATGGCTTCAGCCTCACAGCCGGGCTGATTACGGTTAGGGATGCCCTTCTGGCAAAGGCGGCAAACGTCAGCCTTACCTTCGGCCTTGCCTTTAAGGTGGCGACAGTTCTTAGCATCAATAATGGCTTTGTTGGGGACGGCGTAAGGCGAGGGGATATAAATTGCTTTGCGCTTGCCCAGACCGCAGTCGAACTCATTGGGGATGGAGGTGGGGCAAAGCTCGGAGCAGCGGCCGCAGCCGGTGCACTTGACCATATCAATATAGCGCGCCTTCTTTTTAATCTTGGCTTTGAAGTTGCCGACGTAGCCGGATAATTCGGTGATTTCACTGTTAGCCAACAATTCGATATTGCGGTGCTGCCCGACGGTGGTCATCTTGGGGGTTAAAATGCAGGCGGCGCAGTCCAGGGTGGGGAAGGTTTTATCGAACATCGCCATATGGCCGCCGATGCTGGCGTCTTTTTCCAGCAAATAGACTTTGTGGCCGGAATCGGCAATCTCTAAAGCGGCCTGAATACCAGCGACGCCTCCGCCGATGACCAAGGTATTGGCGTTCATAGAGACCTCTTTGGTTTCCAGCGGCTCGTGCAGGGCAACGCGTTTCACAGCAGCGGCAACCAGCGCCTTGGCTTTTTCCGTAGCCATTTCCTTATCCGTATGCACCCAGGAGCACTGCTCGCGGATGTTGGCCATCTCAAATAAGTACTGATTAAGACCGGCGTCCTGGCAGGCACGGCGGAAGGTGGGCTCGTGCATGCGCGGGGAACAGGAAGCGACAACGACGCGGTTCAAGCCGAGTTTTTTAATGTCGTCTTTAATGAGGTTCTGGCCGGGGTCAGAACACATATACTTATAATCACGCGCCACAGCGACGTTGGGTAAAGCGCGGGCGAAATCGGAGACCTTGGAGCAGTCCACGATGCCGGCGATATTGCTGCCGCAGTGGCATATATAAACACCGATTTTTGGGGCCATGTTTACTCCTTAAATAAACTTAGCCAGAGCCTTTTTGGCCGGCACGATACTCGTTTTAAGTCCCAGTTCTTTTTCGTCGAGGCCGAAGGCAACGCCCATCAGCTGGGTGAAGAACAGGACGGGCAAATGATAGTTTGTTTTGTATTTGCGGTTGACCACGCTCTGGTAGGCGTCCACATTAAGCTGGCAGAGCGGGCAGCCGGTGACCATAACCTCGGCGCCGTTGCTGACGGCGGAATCCAGCAGCTTTTTAATAAGGTCCAGCGAGGCGTCTTCTTCGGAGATGATGAGCGAGCCGCCGCAACAGGCGCTCTTGAAGGGGAAGTTGACGGGCTCGGCGCCCAGGGCTTTAACCAGTTTATCCATATATTTGGGATTTTCCGGGTGGTCTTTACCGAAGATGGGTCGGACTTCCTGGCAGCCGTAATAGCAGGCAACCTTGAGGCCATCTAAATTCCTTTTTACTTTAGACGCAATAACATCGTTGCCGACGTCATTAACGTAAACGTCGAGCACCTTGCGCACTTTAACTTTGCCGTGATATTCAAGTCCGCCGGCGGCTAAGGCTTCGTCGACAGATTTTTTAACTTTAGGATACTGCGCCAGGTATTGGTTGGTACGGCTCAAGAAAACGTAGCACGAACTGCATGGCGCCACCAAATCGCCCCCCATTTTTTCGGCGAGAGCCAGATTGCGGGCGCAGACGGCGAAGGAAGCTTCCTCGTGGAGGGTGTCGTAGGGCACGGTGCCACAGCAGTTCCAGTCCGGTATCTCTCTAAAATCTAAACCCAGGACTGCGTTAACCCCTTTAATTGACCAGTCAAATGCCCTGCCGAAACCTTCAGGAGATAGGCCACAGCCGGGGTAGTACGGATAATGCGTCACTTGTCACCTCCTGAAGACTCCGCTTTAGCAATGATGGTTTGCAGTTGTTTGATACTCTCCGGCGACATCTTGTCCAACTTAAGGGATACGCGGCGGTGGGTGAACAGGCTCAAAGCGACGGGCAACATACCGATGGCTTTGAACAGGCTGGTACGGAAGTAGTAACCGACCATCATCCATAACTCGGAGATACGGCCAGTGTTAGCAATATACTTATTGAAGCCTTTGTACATTACCGGCGTGGTAGTGCGTTTGCTGTTTAAACCGGCGCGGGCGGAAAGGCTCTCCAGGACATGCATCAGCCGGGTAATCTTAATGTCGCGCGGACAGCGCACCACGCAGAGATAGCATGATAAACAAAGCCACATACTATTAGCGGATAGTACCTCCTCACGCATGCCTGCCCGAGCCATGGCGATTAAGTGGGAAGGGGAATAATCCATCCTATCGGCGTTGGGGCAGGAAGCCGTGCAGGTACCGCACTGGATACATACTTTAATGTCCTCCCCGCCGGGGATGGCGCAAATTTCATCGATAAACGTCGTCGTTTTTGCTTCGGACATCAGATTTCTCCCTGAAGAATTGTGTATTAAAACGGTATTACCGTATTATTGCCTCTACTTATCATTATAAGTATAATAGTATAACAAGTAAAATGTATTGTAGGAAATACTTAATTTTTAATGATTTTGGTACCCCGTGAAGCTGGTTTTTAGCAATAGCGCACCGGAATAGGCAACAACTAAATGGAGACCAAAATCACGGAAAAACCTTTACCGCACCTCTATATTAAT
>CAIWTG010000134.1 GCA_903915565.1 uncultured Chloroflexota bacterium | reverse complement strand
CCACGTCCTTGCCGCTTTCCACCAGGCGTTTGGAGCGTTCTAATGCCAGCTCCGCCACGCGTGTCTGGTTTTCCACCATCTCATCAAATGTGGCGGCGATGACTTCGCCCTTGACCGAACGCCGCATGTCCGTGACTTCTTCCGGGCGCTCGCCGATAAGGCACACAATCAGGTGGATGTCTTCATATTGCGTGGAAATAGAGTTGGCAATGGCTTTCAGTAATAACGTCTTGCCGGCTTTCGGCGGTGAAACAATCAGACCGCGCTGTCCCCGCCCGATGGGCGCAATGAGGTTGATGAGGCGGGTAGAAAGCTCCGTCGGCGAATGCTCCAGGTTGATAATTTTATCCGGGAAGGTCGGCGTTAATGACTGGAACGGTTGTCGTCCTTTAGTCAGCTCGGGATTGAGGTTGTTGATGGCGACGACCTGTAAAAGACTGTAATATTTTTCGTTACTCTTCGGCGGCCGTCCCTGACCGGTGACCATGTCCCCGTTGCGCAAGGAGAACCGGCGTATCTGCGACGGCGAGATATATACGTCCGTCTGGCTGGGCAGCAGTGTCTCCTGCCGTAGGAAGCCGTAGCCGTCTGACATTATCTCCAGGATGCCGCTGCAAAAGATATTACCCTGTTCCTCGGTGTGCGTCTCCAGCAGCCGCATGATAATATCGTGTTTCTTTAAAGTAGCTGGTGTGGCGATGCCTTTTTCCTTCGCCATCTCCATCAGCTCTTCTTTAGTCTTGGTTTCCAGCCCCGCGATATTTAGCGTCACGCTCGGGCTTGCCTTGACGTTTTCGACCGGAGTTGTATTGTTGTTTTCACTTTGGTTTGGGTTTCCGTTCATTTCCATGGTGCCACCTCACTGGTCCCATCTCCCTCGGGGGAAGGGTATAGATTTTTTATTTGTTGGCTACTTTTTTCCAATCGTCTAGAAAGCGTTTGATACCGGCGTCGGTCAATGGATGCTGTATCATTTGCATTAAGACCGCATAAGGCACGGTCGCCACATCGGCGCCCGCCATAGCGGCGTAAGTAACGTGCATCGGGTTGCGTATGCTCGCGGCGATGACCTGCGCCTCTAGGTCCGGGTAGTTCGCTAAAATTTTAATTGTGTCCTCCACCACCTGCATGCCGTCCTGCCCCACATCGTCCAGCCGCCCCACGAAGATGCTGACGTAAGCTGCCCCCGCCAGCGCCCCCAGCAGCGCCTGGTTGGCGGAAAAGCAAAGCGTCATGTTTACGTCAATGCCCTCCTCGCTCAAAACCGATGTCGCTGTCAGCCCGTCGGGCGTGATGGGTATCTTGATATTTACATTGGGCGCCCATTTCGCCTTGATGCGGGCTTCTTTTATCATTTCATCGGCGGTTTCCGAAAGAACTTCTACGGAAACCGGACCATCTATAATGGAACAGATTTTTTTCGTTACTGTTTCGTAATCGGCCGTGGTTTCTTTAGCCAGCAGGGAAGGATTGGTCGTTACCCCGCTGATAATCCCCAGCCCGGCGGCTTGCTTTATCTGGTCGATATTGGCAGTATCAAGGAAAATTTGCATATTTTCCTCCTTATTTGGCAGCGAGCGGTAGCGGCGGTTGTGCGCCTTCTCTTAAGACGTCTTTCGCCACGCCGATGAACTCGCGGAAGAGCGGATGCGGCCGTTGGGGACGCGATAGAAATTCCGGATGGAACTGGCAGCCCAGCATCCACGGATGGTTCTTCATCTCGCATATTTCCACCAGGTTGTTATCCGGGCAAATACCGCTGAATACCATGCCGGCTTTCTGCAATTCATCGTGGTATTTGTCGTTGAACTCTAGGCGGTGCCGGTGTCTTTCCAGTATATCCGTTTGCTTATAAGCCTTATAGGCCAGACTGCCTTTGGCTAAATGGCAGGGATAGTTACCCAGGCGCATGTTGCCGCCCTTGGTCTGGAGTTTCTTCTGCTCCAGCATATAATCGATGACCGGATATTTTGTTTCCGGGACAAATTCGGTTGAATTCGGTTCGTCGCTCTTGAAGACCTGCCGCGCTAACTCGATAACCATGATATGCAGCCCCAAACATAACCCAAAGTAAGGTATTTTGTTTTCCCGCGCGTATTTCGCCGCTTTAACCATCCCCTCGATGCCCCTTATCCCGAACCCGCCCGGCACGATTATTCCTTGCGCCGTGCGCAGTAAGGAATCGGGGTCGCCGCATTTATCCAGGTCTTCCGAATGTACCCAGAACAAATCCAGTGACCGGTTGTTAAAAAGAGCCGCGTGATAGAGCGCCTCCCGTACCGAGTAGTAGGCGTCATTCAGCTCGACATATTTCCCCACCAGCGCTATTCTCACCGGCTCGTGCGGCGTCTTAATGCGCTCGACGAGTTCCCGCCAGTGTTTTAAATCGGTGGTTTTAGCCGTAATGCCGAGTTTATCTATAATCAGTTGCCCCACACCGTATTCCTCCAGGACGAGCGGGATTTCGTAAATCGACTTCACTGTGACCAGTGGAATCACTGCCTTTTTTTCTACGTCGCAAAAGAGCGATACCTTGTCCCGCAGGTTTTCTGCGATGGGATAGTCGCTGCGGCAGGCGATGATGTCCGGCTGGATACCGATGCGCCGTAGTTCGTTGACGCTGTGCTGGGTGGGCTTGGTCTTTAACTCCTGCGTGGAGTTAAGGTAGGGGAGGAAGGTGACATGAATGTAAAGCACATTATTCTTGCCCACGTCGTTCCTCATCTGCCTTATCGCTTCCAGGAACGGTTGACCCTCGATGTCGCCCACCGTGCCGCCCACCTCAATTAAAATTACCTCCGCCCCCGATTTTTCCGCCAGTTTCTTGAATCGACTTTTTATTTCGTCGGTCAAATGCGGCACTATCTGTATCGTCCCCCCGAGGAAGTCACCCCGCCGTTCCCGCGTAATCAGGGTGCTGTATATCTGGCCTGAGGTCGTATTGGAATCCTGCGTGCACTCGATGTCGATAAAACGCTCGTAATTCCCCAGGTCGAGGTCGGTTTCCGCGCCGTCCTTGGTGACGAATACCTCGCCGTGCTGGTAGGGGGACATCGTGCCGGGGTCTACGTTCAGGTACGGGTCGAGCTTTTGCACCGCCACTGTTACCCCGCGACTTTTCAATATCGTGCCGATTGAAGCGACGGTGATGCCTTTCCCTACGGAACTCAAAACGCCACCGGTTACAAAGATATACTTCGGCATAACTATAATAACTAAATTAACTCTGGAATTACTCCAGCCATCTCCTGGGAAATACTTCTTGGAATCAACAAACAGGAATACACAAGTCAAACAGGTGGGGGTTTCTTTTTATTATATGGAGGGGTTTTAACTTTGTCAAGGGCTTGACCGATATATGCTGCATAAAAAGCTGATTTTGTTCAAGCTAATTCTGATTGACACCCCCGCAGTGCCAGTGTAGACTATTTACTGTATCCCAATTTCCCTTGAGGAGTGTGTTTCTATGAGTTTCTTAAGCCAGTCCGACCCCGAGATATTTGACGCTATTGAGTGCGAGAAAAAACACCAGAAGGAAAGCGTCAACCTCATCGCCTCGGAAAATTATGCCAGCCGTGCTGTTCTGGAAGCCCAGGGTTCCTTCCTTACCTATAAATACGCCGAGGGTTATCCCGGCCGACGCTGGTACGGCGGCTGTATCAATATGGACGTTATTGAAAATTTGGCCATCAACCGCGCTAAAGAGCTTTTTAAAGCCGAACACGCCAATGTCCAGCCCCACAGCGGCTCACAGGCAAATATGGCGGCTTATTTTACTTTAATAAACTACGGCGACGTTGTGATGGCGATGGATTTGCCGCACGGCGGGCACCTCACCCACGGTTCGCCCATCACCTTTTCCGGCCGGACGTATAAATTTGTCCACTATCACGTCAGCCGTGAAACAGAGCGTATTGACTTTACGGAAATAGAAAAACTGGCTAAAGAGTGCCACCCCAAATTGATAGTGGCCGGTTATTCCGCCTATCCCCGCATTATAGACTTTGAACGTTTTAAACGACTGGCGGATTCTGTTGGAGCTAAATTCATGGTGGATATGGCTCACATCGCCGGTATTGTGGCGGCCGGGCTACACCCCTCCCCCGTCCCCTATGCCGACGTCGTTACCATGACCACCCATAAGACGCTGCGCGGCACCAGCGGCGGCTTGATACTCTGTAAAAAAGAGCTAGCCAAAGAGCTTGATTCCGCCGTCTTCCCCGAGGCGCAGGGCAAAGCTCACATGCACGCCGTCGCCGCTAAAGCCGTCACCCTCCACGAAGCCATGCAGCCGTCATTTGTCGAATATCAGAAGAAGGTGCTGGAAAACGCCCGCACCTTGGCCGCAGAGCTTTTAAAGCAGGGCATGCGCCTTGTTTCCGGCGGTACGGATAACCACCTTATGCTGGTGGACCTTACGCCCACGGGCTTAACGGGCGTCCAGGTGGAAAAAGCCCTGGATGCCGCCGGTATCATCGCCAACCACAACGCCATACCCTTTGATAGCCGCCCGCCTCTTAAAACCAGCGGTGTGCGCTTTGGTACCCCCGCCGCCACCACTCGCGGCCTCGGCACGGAAGAGATGAAGAAAATCGGCGCGCTGATTGTGCAAGTGATTAAAAATGTAGATAACGAAAAGGTTATTGAGGAAGCTAAACAGGAAGTCGCGCAAATCTGCCGCCGCTTCCCCGTCCCCGGTATTGATGATTAACCCGTACTTACGTGCTATTATAATAAATTAGGTAGATAAATATGAAAAACGGCAATTCTAATGTGTTGGGAGCTATTGGCAACACGCCGCTGGTGCAGTTAACCAACCTCAACGGCAGTACCGATGTTAAAATCTACGCCAAGCTGGAAGGCAATAACCCCGGCGGCTCGGTGAAAGACCGCCCCGCTTTCTATATGATTACTAAAGCCGAGGCATCCGGCGAGCTGACTAAAGATAAAATCATCATCGAACCTACCTCCGGTAACACGGGCATCGCCATCGCCATGATTGGCGCCGCCAAGGGCTATAAAGTCAAACTCTTCATGCCGGAATGCGTCAGCGTGGAAAGACAGCTTATTTTACAGGCTTTCGGCGCCGAGGTCGTCGCCACCCCCGCTAAAGAATCCACCGATGGCGCTATCCGCCGCGCCCACGAGGCTTTAAAAGCCGAACCGGGTAAATATTATATGCCCAACCAGTTCGATAACCCCAATAACGTCCTCTCCCATTATGAAACCACCGGGCCGGAAATCTTTAAACAGATGGACGGCAAAATAGATGTTTTTGTCTGCGCCATGGGCACCACCGGCACGCTTATCGGTACCGCGCGATATCTAAAAGAAAAAGTGAAGAGCATCAAAATCGTCGGTGTTGAGCCGACCCTTGGACATACCATTCAGGGATTGAAAAACATGAAGGAAAGCGTCATCCCCGGCATCTACGACCCCAAAGCCATGGACGAAAAGTTAACCGTTGAAGACGGCGACGCTTTTGAGACAGCGCGGCTTCTAGCCGTACGGGAAGGCCTTTTCACCGGCATGTCCAGCGGCGCCGCCGTCGCCGGCGCTTTGCAGGTCGCCAAAAAGATGAAAAAAGGCAACATCGTCGTTATCCTGCCCGACCGCGGCGACCGCTATTTAAGCACCACCCTCTTCCGTTCCATCTGCGCCAAGTGCCCGCCGTAGAGTTTAACTTTAATCTCCTAGCCCTAAATTGTTACCAAGCCTTTTTAAGGTGATGTTTTCCCCTAAAGAGGGGAGTGTATTGCGAGAGGGGGCGCAGCCCCCTCTCCTTATCCTCCCCCTCTCAAACAAAAGGAAATCCAATTTTACTATAGTTGTATTTGAGAGGGGGACTAAAGGGGGTGAGTATTTTTTGTCAGACCTATTGACTTTATCCTCAAATAAGTGGTATATAAAACACCATCACCCCCAACAAAAGTTATATAATATATAGTTGTCTTTAAAACTATGAGCGTTATTGACGAAGTAAAACAAAAGCTGGATATCGCCGAGGTCATCGGCCAGTACGCCACTTTAAAAAAAGCCGGGCGCAACCTGACGGCGCTTTGTCCCTTCCACTCGGAAAAGCACCCCTCCTTCTTCGTTTACCCGGAACAGCAGACCTGGCACTGCTTTGGCGCCTGCAACACCGGCGGCGACGTTTTTGCTTTTGTCATGAAAAAAGAAGGACTGGAATTCGGGGAGGTTTTGAGGCTCCTTGCCGCTCGCGCCGGCATTACCTTGCCCGCGCATTATACCGGCGAAAGCCATCAGGAAGAAAAAGAGCCCTTCTTCTCCGCCAACGAAGCCGCTTCGCTTTATTACAACAACCTCCTCCTCAACTCACCCGCGGCCGCCAAAGCCAAAACCTATCTCGAATCGCGCGGTTTTAACCCCCAGACCATCTCTGATTTCCAGCTCGGTTACAGCCTGGATTCTTACGACGCCCTGAAGCTTTATCTGCTGGAAAAAAGCCACGACGAAAAGACTCTGCTGACTGCTGGGTTGCTTTACGAGGATGAAAGGCACAAGACCTCCGACCGCTTTCGCGGCAAGGTGATGATTCCCATCCGCGACGTTAAAGGGCGGGTGACGGGCTTCGGCGCCAGGGTTCTGGATAACTCCGAGCCCAAGTATAAAAATTCACCCCAATCCCCCACCTTTGATAAAAGCTCAACGCTCTACGGCATTGACCGCGCCGCCGCGTCTATCAGGAAGCTGGACTTTGCCGTCATCATGGAAGGCTACATGGACGTTATCATGGCGCACCAGTGCGGCGTTACTAATGCCATCGCTTCCATGGGCACGGCGATAACTGAAACGCAGGTGAATATTTTAAAAAAGTTGAGTAAAAACCTTATCCTCTCGCTGGACGCCGACGCCGCCGGCGAAGAAGCCATGCTGCGCACCGTTAGTTACGAAAATATCCTCAACGCCGAGATGCGCGTTATTTTATTGCCTCCCGGCAAAGACCCCGACGAAGTCATTCGTGAAGATATTACTGTCTGGGAAGCTTTGGTTAAAAACGCCAAACCCCTCGTTGATTTCCTCTTTGAAAAGACCATCGCTAACTTTGACCTCTCCACCGCGCGGGATAAAAGCGCTTCTGTAGATAGACTCCTCCCCGTTATTGCCGCTATAACCGACCCTATCCGCCAGGCGCATTACCTCCAAAAGCTCGCCGCCTTGGTTAAGGTGGATATGAACACTATCAAAGCCTCCCTCACCCGCCTCAAGCCCTCGCCGGTCAGGGGCAAAACTGTTTCCAGGACTATCGCTGCGCCCCGCGCCATAACCTCCTCGTCCCGCGAGGAATACTGTTTGACTTTGTTATTGCAGTACCCGGAACTGCGCGAATTTCAAAAAGAAATCGACCCCGAATATTTCACTCACACCGAAAACCGCGAGATTTTCCTCGCCTGGCAGCAGGTAAAAAGTAATCAGCAGCTAAAAGACGTTTATAGGCTTTCGCCAGGGTCTAACCTGATGAATG
>CAIWTG010000133.1 GCA_903915565.1 uncultured Chloroflexota bacterium | reverse complement strand
GCGATTTAAATAAGTGCATCCTCTGCGGGCGATGCTGGCGCTCCTGCCACGAGGTCACCGGCATTGACGCTATTGACGTGGCTTTCCGCGGCGATTTAGCGACGGTGGCGGGATTCGGCGATAAGCCGATATTGATGTCCCGCTGCGAGACCTGCGGCGAGTGCGTGTCACGGTGTCCTACCGGTGCGCTGACTTTCCGGGAGAGCCGTTTAGCGACGCGCGAGGTAAAGACGACTTGCCCTTATTGTGCGGTGGGGTGCCAGGTCTACCTGGGCATCCGGGGCGGGGAGGTCATCAGCGCGCGGGGCGATAAAGAGGGTCCTTCTAACGACGGTCACCTGTGCGTCAAGGGGCGGTTCGGGGTGGCGGGATTTATTCATTCCAAAGACCGACTGACCACGCCTTTGATAAAGAAGAACAGTAAATTTGAAAAAGCCACCTGGGAAGAAGCACTCGACCTGGTAGCGAGCAAATTGAAGAATTATAAACCGGAAGAAGTGGGCGTCGTATCCTCGGCGCGGAGCACCAACGAAGCGAACTACCTGATGCAGAAGTTCGGTAGGACGGTGCTGCATACCAATAACGTCGACCACTGCGCCCGTCTTTGACATGCCCCTACAGTGGCCGGTCTGGCCACTACCTTCGGCTCCGGGGCAATGACCAATAACATTGACGATTTTTATAACTCCAAGTGCATCCTCGCCATCGGCACTAACGCGCCCGAAGCACACCCCGTCCTGGCAATGCGGGTCAGACAGGTAGTGCGCGGCGGCGCCAAGCTCATCGTCGCCAATCCAATGGAAGTGGACTTTGTCCGCGACGCCGACCTGTGGATACGCCATAAGGTGGGGACAG
Organism: uncultured Chloroflexota bacterium; assembly: GCA_903915565.1. Lineage (GTDB taxonomy): Bacteria > Chloroflexota > Dehalococcoidia > Dehalococcoidales > RBG-16-60-22 > RBG-13-51-18. The sequence continues at coordinate 2,936 of CAIWTG010000133.1, read as the reverse complement.
ATGTGGCTTTATTGACGGGATTGTGCCGTATTATTTACGACGAAGGCTTGTACGATAAAGAATTCGTCACCACGCGGTGCGAGAACTTTGAATCCTTCCGCGACGAATTGAAAAATTATCCACTGGACTGGGTGGCCAAGACTACAGAAGTAGAACCCGACCTGCTCGTTAAAGCGGCACGGATGTACGCAACAAATAGCCCGGCGACCATTCTTTATGCCATGGGCATCTGCGAGCACAGCCACGGCACAGACAACGTCATCGCCAACGGCAACCTCGCCATGCTGACGGGTAACGTCGGTAAACCCGGCGCGGGGGTCAATCCGTTAAGGGGCCAGAATAACGTCCAGGGCGCCTGTGATATGGGGGCGCTCCCCAACGTTTTCACCGGGTATCAATCGGTCACTGACGAGAAGGCCGTCAAGAAATTCGAGGAGGCGTGGGGCGCAAAACTTTCTGATGTACCGGGCATGAAGTTGACGACGATGTTCCCGGCGATTCTGGAAGGATATATTAAAGCGATGTACATCATGGGGGAGAACCCGGTGGTCACCGACCCCGATACCCATCACATCCGCGAGGCATTAAGCAAGCTGGACTTTTTCGTTTTCCAGGATATTTTCCTGAATGAGACGGCGGAGTACGCGCACGTCATCCTGCCCGCCTGCTCTTATGCGGAAAAAGACGGCACATTCACCAACACCGAGCGGCGCGTACAGCGCGTCCGCAAAGCCATCGAGCCCATTGGTGAAAGCAAGGACGACTGCTGGATAATCGGGCAAATTGCCAAACGCATGGGGGCCAAGGGCTTTGAATATAATCACCCCAGTGAAATAATGACGGAAATCGCGCGCTTAACGCCTACCTACGGCGGCATCAATTATAAGCGGCTCGATGAGGGCAGTCTGCAGTGGCCGTGCCCCAGCGAAGACCATCCCGGCACCTGCATCCTCCACGAGTCGGTCTTTTCAAGGCCTTCCGGCAAGGGGAACTTTGTGGCACTGAAGTTCCGCCCGCCGGTGCAGCCAACGGATAAAGAGTATCCGTTATTGTTAATGACGGGGCGGCGGCTGTACCACTATCACGCCACCATGACGCGCAAGGTAGATACACTGAACATCCTGCTGAATGAGGAAGGGTGTGAGATGAATCCGGCCGACGCCGAAAAGCTGGGCATCAACCAGGGGGACATTGTTGAAGTAACATCACGCAACGGCAAGGTCAAGGTGCGGGCATATGTTACCGACGCGGTGCCTCCTGGCGTAGTGCATATGGCTTTCCACTTTGCCGATACGCCGACGAACGAATTAATCAGCTCCAGTAAAGAAACGCTCGACCCGGTGACGGGCACGCCGGCATATAAGACCTGCCCGGTAAATATCAGCAAGCACGCGGTCAGCGGCAAAGATGCGGTGCTATCGGCGCTTTACCGCGCGATGCGCGAGCCGGCATTTATTGCGCAACTGGCCAGCGACCCGCCAAGCGCTTTGAAGGATTATAAACTGAACGAAACCGAAAAAGCGGCTATATTAAGCGGGGACGTTGCTAAGATTGAAACACTGACGGAGAGGCTTAACGACCGGCTAAGGGTATGGTTGATATCACGGGCAGATTCAGAAAAATGGTAGAGTAGCCCCTCCCCGATATTCTTCGTCGCTGCGCTTCTCAGAATGACAAGGGCGGGTTATTCGAAGACGCCTTTTTGGCGGAGTTTATCAACGTCGGTCTGGGACATACCCAAAATCTTGGTGCAGATATAGTCGGTGTGCTCACCTAATAAAACAGGACGGCGCACGGACGTTTCCACGGCGGAGAGTTTAATGGGGGCGGGGTGGTAATAACGCAATTTGCCCATATAGGGGTGGTCCATCTCGCGGTAGAATTTATAATGGTTCATCTGCGGGTCTTCGTCGATGTCTTTGGCGTTAGCCACGACGCCCGCGCCCACACCGGCTTGCTGGAGCATTTCTTCTACCTTTTCCGGCGGGTAATGCAATGTCCACTCCTCCACCAGTTTATCTAAAGCGTCGGCGTTTTTAACGCGGTCGGCGGCTTTGGCGTATTTCTTGTCTAAAGCCCACTTGGGACTGCCAATGGCTTTAACAAAGCTCTGCCATTCATCGTCGGTCATCACAGCGATGGCGACCCACCTGTCGTCGCCTTTACATTTATAGATACCGTGAGGCGCAGCATAATCGCTCTGGTTGCCCCTGGCCTTAAACTCGCGGTGGTTGACCTGATAATCGAGGATAAGGGGCGTCATATAGTTCAAGCCCGTCTCAACCTGCGAGTGGTCGATGTATTGCCCCTTGCCGGTACGCCGCTTATAGTCGAGGGCGGCCATAATGGACAACGTGGCGTACATTGGGGAAAGCTGGTCGGTGTAATAGGTGGAGGGGGGAATGGGAGGTCTGTCCGGCCAGCCGACGATGTTATCCATCATCGTCACAGCGGTGAGGATGCTCCCAAAGCCGGGCTGGTCAGCCATCGGGCCGGTGTGGCCATAGCCGCAGGTGCGGAACATGATGATTTCCGGGTTCACTTTCTTCAACCCCTCGTAGTCCAGTCCCTGTTTATCCATAACGCCGGCGGGGAAACCCTCCGCCACAACGTCCGCCCATTGCACCAGCTTCTTAAAGATTTCCACGGCTTCCGGCTGTTTAAAGTTAAGGCTGATGCCCATCTCCGGCGCGGTGTGGGTGATGGAGTAGAAGGTGCTGCGCTCCAGCCCGCCGTTAGGGTTGGGATCGCCGGGTTTGGCGGGGGCGAGGGGAGCAAAAAGGCGAACAGGGTCGGGACGAGTGGAGGTTTCGACGCGGATGGTGGTGGCACCGTAGTGGGTGAGGTAGTTGCAGGTATAGACGCCGACGCCCGCCCAGCAGAGCTGAACCAGTTTGACGCCTTCAAAGGGTTTTTTATTATCATAAGATTTCGGC
>CAIWTG010000132.1 GCA_903915565.1 uncultured Chloroflexota bacterium | reverse complement strand
CTGATGGTGGGCTCGGAAAATTAGGGAGGATGAAATGGCTAAGCAGAAATTTGACAGGTCAAAACCGCATGTTAACGTAGGCACGATTGGGCACGTCGACCACGGCAAGACGACGCTGACCGCGGCGATAACGCTGGTTTTGTCCAAACAAAACTCAAAAAACACTTACCGTCCGTTCGATACCATCGATAACGCCCCGGAAGAAAAGGCCCGCGGTATGACTATCGCTATTCAACACGTCGAATACGAGACGGAAAAACGGCATTATGCCCATATCGACTGCCCAGGACATGCTGACTTTATTAAGAACATGATTTCCGGCGCCGCCCAGATGGATGGCGCTATCCTCGTTGTCAGCGCCCCAGACGGCCCGATGCCCCAGACCCGCGAGCACGTCCTGCTCGCCCGCCAGGTGCTCGTTCCTTACATCGTCGTCGCCCTCAACAAGGTCGATGCCATGGAAGATAAAGAGCTGCTGGAACTGGTCGAGGTAGAAGTCAGGGAACTCCTTAGCAAATTTGAATTCCCCGGCGACAAGACCCCCATCGTCAGGGTCAGCGCTCTTAAAGCCCTGGAATGCGGCTGTGGCAAGAGGGATTGCCAGTGGTGCGGCCCAATCCTGAAACTTATGGACGCGGTTGATGACTTTATTCCCACTCCTGTGCGTGCCATTGACCAGCCGTTCCTGATGCATATAGAAGATGTATTCAGTATTAAAGGCAGAGGCACCGTACCCACCGGAAGGATAGAACGCGGCGTAGTTAAGGTCGGCGACGAAGTTGAAATCGTCGGTCTGCACCATGAACCACGTAAAGTGGTTGTGACCGGTCTTGAAATGTTCCACAAAAGCCTTGACCGCGGCGAGGCTGGCGACGCCATCGGCGCGCTGTTAAGAGGCGTCGAACGTGAAGACCTCGAGCGCGGCATGGTTCTGGCAGCGCCCGGCTCTATCAAACCCCACACCTATGCCAATGCCCAGGTTTACGTCTTAAGCAAAGATGAAGGCGGCCGCCATACTCCTTTCTTCCCCGGCTATAAACCCCAGTTCTATATCCGCACTACCGACGTCACCGGCGTCATCGAACTGCCCGAAGGCGTTGAAATGGTTATGCCTGGCGACAATATCAATATGAAGATTAAGCTCATCTACCCCGTCGCCCTGGAGAAAGGTCTCCGTTTCGCTATTCGTGAAGGTGGAAGGACGGTTGGTGCTGGCACCATTACGAGCATCATAGAGTAAAATGGCAAAAAAAGCTGACGCAAGAGGCATTATCTACCTTGCCTGTTCCGAGTGCAAGGAGCGTAACTATACGACTTCGAAAAATAGGAAGAACGATTCGCAGCGTTTAGAGTTAAATAAATATTGTCCCCGTTGCCGCGTGGTTCGTCTGCACCGGGAGACTAAGTAGCGCTGCAGAGATGACTGGAAGTGACCGCCCATGACACAACCGATAGTACAACAGAAAAGGGGGTTTTTCCTCTTTAGATATTTCAGTGAAATTTACAATGAGCTGAAAAAGGTAGTTTGGCTTACCCGCCGCGAGGTTGCGTATCTAACCGGGATGGTGCTAATCGTCGTAATCATCACCGGCATTGTTCTGGGCGCCCTGGACTTTGGCTTCTCTTCGCTAGTGAGTACGTTTATTATAGGCGGATAGCCCGCGCTCCGGTTGATGAGGTAGTGATATGGACGGTGACTGCAAAGCTTTTTCCAGAAATTTGGGTAGAGAGGTCGCTTGTGGCGGAAACTGAAAAACACTGGTACGTTATTCATACCTATTCCGGGCATGAAGAGCGTGTTAAGAAAAACCTGGAACAGCGTATCAAATTCATGGATGTCGCCAATCAAATTGCTAAGATTGAGATACCTTTAGAGCATGAGATTGAGGTCCGGGGCGGCAAACGCCGTGAAATTACGAAGAAAATCCTACCCGGCTACGTTCTGGTAGAGATGATAATGGACGAAAGCACCTGGAGCATCGTCCGCAACACACCCGGCGTCACCGGGTTTGTCGGTAGCGGCAATACCCCCACCCCCCTCCGCGAAAAAGAAATAGGCGAAATATTGAAACAGATGTCCACCGAAGCCCCCAAGGTTAAAGTGGGCTTCCGCAAAGGACAAAGCATCAGGGTCACCGACGGGCCCTTTATCGATTTTGTCGGCGTCGTTGATGAGATTAATTTGGAAAAAGGCAAAGTCAAGGTGCTTCTCTCCTTATTCGGCCAGGAAACGCCGGTGGAGCTTGATTTTTTACAGATAGATAAACTTTAGTAATTATAGTCACCCGGAGCGGCACGAAGAATTTCGTAGCCCTCGGGAAAAACTGGAGAAGCAAAATGGCAAAAAAAGTTAAAACAGTCATCAAATTGCAGATACCCGCCGGCCAGGCAAATCCCGCCCCGCCGGTCGGTCCGGCTTTAGGCCAGCATGGTCTGAATATCATGGCTTTCTGCAAAGAATATAATGAGCGCACGGCCAAACAGGCAGGGTCTATCATCCCGGTGGATATCACCGTTTATGAAGACCGGAGCTTTACCTTCGTTACCCGCACCCCTCCGGCTTCTGACCTCATTAAGAAAGCCCTAAGTCTGGAAAAAGCGGGCGGACGAGCCGGACATGATATCGCCGGCACTATTCCCCGGGCGAAAGTCCGTGAAATCGCCGAGCTTAAGATGAAAGACCTCCATGCTAACACCGTTGAGGCCGCTATGAAAACTATTGAGGGAACTGCCCGCAGCATGGGCATTAAGGTGGAATAATATGGCAGAACATGGTAAGAAATACAGAGCAGCTGTAGAAAAAATAGACCGGAATAAATCCTATCAGCCAAAAGAAGCGGTTGAACTGATTAAAAAGACGGCCACCGCTAAATTCGACCAAACGGTTGAGCTCCATATACGCACCGGACTCGATCCTAAGAATGCTACCCAGCAGGTAAGAGGTGTTGCCCTCCTCCCCCATGGGCTTGGCAAGAAAATCCGCGTCCTCGTCTTTGCCCAGGGCGAAGCCGAAAGAATCGCCACCACTGCCGGCGCCGACTTTGTTGGCGGCGACGATTTAGTTAAGAAGGTTGAAGAAGGCTGGGTGGATTTTGATACCGCCATCTCCGTCCCGGAGATGATGGGTAAAGTCGGTAAACTTGGTAAAGTCCTCGGCAGGAAGGGCCTGATGCCCAACCCCAAGTCCGGCACCGTCGTTGGTATGAACGACCTCCCCCGCGTTATTGAAGACGCCCGCAAGGGCAGGGTGGAATATAAGCTGGACAAAACCTCTATCATCCATGTGCCGGTCGGCAAAATCAGCTTTGAAGAACAAAAGCTGGTGGAGAACCTTACAGCTATCATGGAAGCGGTTGTTAAAGCCAAGCCGAGCGGCGCCAAAGGACAATACGTCCGCAGCGCCTTTATCACCACCACGATGGGCCCCAGCGTTAAGCTGGATATCTCGGCGGTAACTGCGTTAACTGCCAGTTAGTACTATTGACAATTAGCCAAAATAGTGACATAATTACCTCCTATTGTCCAATATTAGGAGGTAATTTTTTATGGATAATCCAACTATTATCGTCACCTGGGAACCGGAGAAATACAAGTATTTAGGCTCTTTTGCTGTCGTTGATGCCGAGATTGGCATGCCACTGCGCATCAAAGGCGCCGGATTCCAACCTAAAAATAAGGTAAAAATTACTATTTGCGGACACGACACTTTAATCGGCAATGCTGTGGCGAATGCCTGCGGCGCTTTCGAAATTCATGTCACCCTGCCCTCGGTACCGACCGGACCTGCTTCAGTAAAAGCCTGGGTAGGTAGTAATTGCAAGGCCTATTATCCAGTAGATGTTTATATATCGCTGCCTTTTCCACCCAAAATCTAAAAAGTTTGGCATAATTACGGCTTAATCGTAAAAAGTTGTATTTCTGGCACTGGCGTGTTAAAATATAACGTTAACTGAATATAGCCGTCCCGAGACAGCGGGTGTTCTTCCGATAGCAGAAGAACTCAATTAGTGCCTGCCGAGGATATAAGTAAAATAGATCTGAAGTCCTCGTGCGTTTCGCAAGGGGACTTTTTATTTGGCTGTTTTTTGGGGGATTTTCAGG
>CAIWTG010000131.1 GCA_903915565.1 uncultured Chloroflexota bacterium | reverse complement strand
TGAACTCCTTCATCTCGTCCAGCGTAATTGACTGGCGGTGGACGAGATGTTTTTCCTTGCGGAACTGCCTTAAAAGCTCGTCTTTATCCGCGTCGTAAATGCGCTGGTAGGCTTCATCGTTGATAGGGGCTTTGCCCAACACCTGCGCCCATTTTTCTTTATCAATAGCCTCCTGCACGGCGAGGAGTAAAGCTTCCTCAACGGTGACGCCGTAGAAATAGTTGAGATACTGCCGGTACTTCTGGGTGCCGATTAATTCTTTAAATTCCGCAGCGTCCAGTACCTGCGGCGGCACGCCGTGAAAGAGCAAGTCGTTCATCTCGTTATCCGGCAGGAGTTCTTCCACTGTTTCGCAGAGTCGCTCCGCTAAAAGCAGCCAGTCGAAAGCCTCACCGTCAATCAGGTAAACGTAAGAGCGGTTGTTATAATCTTCTGCGGCGCTGGACCACAGGCTGATGGCTTCTAAAAGTGAGCGATACCAGTTTTTCCCGGAAGCTATGGACTCCTTGAAATAACGGATAGCCTCGGCATCGCCCGCCGCGCTGGACTCCGCAGCCACCAGACGACTTTCGGTATCAGTCATTTAAACCGGCGTCCTTTGCGGACGAGAGTCCTGCCCGGCAGGAAACTCCGCCTTGAGCTTTTCATAGAACGCGAGCTTGCCGGTATCAACAATCTCGGTGAGTTTTTTCACAATTGCCTCGCCCGCCCCCGGTATCTCTTTAAGCCGCCCCTCCGCCGCCAGAGTCACCACCGGCTCTTTAAGTTCATTGATAGACCTGGCGACTTTTTCATAAGCTCGTATCTTAAAGATGTTATCCTTCTTCAGCCTCAACAAAGCGGCGATATCGGAAAAGATAAAAGCAATCTCGGCGTTGGTCATACTATCTTCCGCAGCAGTGCTTGTACTTCTTGCCGGAGCCGCAGGGGCAGGGGTCGTTGCGGCCCACCTTTTGCTTGCCGGAAGAAATCGGTGTTTTATTACCCGTAGAACCCATATTCGCTTTAGCCATGGGGGATACCGGTGCTTTTTGGGTGGTACGCTCGGACAGGCCCACGTGGAAGATGACGTAAGCCACCTCGTGCTGGACGTTCTCTAAAAGCGTCTGGAACTGTTCGTAGCCGGCGCTTTTATAAGCGTCGGTCGGCTTCATCTGGCGCAGCGACGCCATGCCTGCTTGGAGTCGTTCGTTTTCCATGTTCGTCAGGTGCTCCATCCAGAGTTTATCAATAATCTGAATCATCACCAGTCGCTCGAGGAGTCGTGACTTTTCGGGTCCGAGCTGGTTTTCCCGTTCTTCATAAAGCCCAATCGCTATTTCGTCCAGCTTCTGCTCGATGTCCCTTTCGCTCACGCGGCCGAGGGCTTCAACGTCGAGGTTGCGCGGCAGGGGCATTACCAGGCTGATGTCTTTGATAATGCCTCCAATATCGCCGTCATCGCCGAACTCGCTGCGGGGGTGGGAGGCGATGATACTAACAATCTCTTTGTGGACCATTTCCAGGATATTGGCTTTGAGGTCCAAGCCGGAGATAATTTTATTCCTTTCCTGGTAAATAAGGTCGCGGTGCGTATTAACCACGTCATCAAACTCAACGAGGTTTTTGCGTACATCAAAGTGATAGCCCTCGACGCGCTTTTGCACGTCGGTAATCATATTGGTAATCATTTTATTTTCGATGGGCGTGTCTTCGTTTAAGCCCACCCAGCCCAGCACGGTCTTCATACGGTCGCCGCCGAAACGTCGCATGATATCGTCCTCTAAAGATATGAAAAAACGTGATTGACCGGGGTCTCCTTGACGTCCGGCACGGCCGCGCAGCTGGTTGTCGATGCGCCGGGCTTCGTGGCGTTCTGTACCGATTATGTGAAGTCCACCCACCTCGATGATTTTATCATGCAGTTTCTGCCAGTCGGCAACGTCTTTTTCGTATTTCTTAAGAGCTTCGATGTCGCCATCTTCGGGCTTTTCTGGCTTGCGGCCGCCCAGTACGATATCCACGCCGCGGCCGGCCATGTTGGTGGCTACCGTGACCATCCCCGCCCGTCCCGCGTTCGCCACAATTTCACCTTCGCGGGTATGCTCTTTAGCGTTGAGGACCTGGCAGGCGATGCCCTGTCTTTTCAGCATATCGCTTAATTGCTCCGACTTTTCAATAGACACCGTACCGATGAGTATCGGTACTCCTTTGTCGTGGAGCTCTTTAATCTCCTGCACGACCGCCCGGTTTTTGCCTGCTTCCGTCTTATAAATCAGGTCGGCCAGGTCTTCCCGTATCATCGGCACGTTGGTGGGGATTTCCGTCACTTCCAGCTTGTAAATTTTAAAGAATTCTTCCGCCTCTGTGATGGCGGTTCCGGTCATACCCGCCAGCTTTTCGTACATGCGGAAGTAGTTCTGAAGGGTAATGGTGGCGTAGGTCATCGACTCGCGCTGGACTTTCACATGCTCTTTAGCCTCGATGGCCTGATGCAAACCCTCCGAGTAGCGCCTGCCGTACATTTTCCGTCCGGTAAACTCGTCCACGATAACGATTTCGCCGTTGTTCTCAACGACGTATTGGCGGTCCCGGTGGTAAAGAGCGTGGGCTACCAGTGATTGGCGGAAAATCGATTGGATGTCATGTATTTTTTTTGCTTCTTCGATGCTTAAATTCGGGCTCTCTTCATAATTCTCGCCGCCGAAGATGTCCTCCACTCTCATGTGGAAAGCCCGCGCCAGCTTTTCGTGCCCGTGCGCCGTGGCTTCAGCGTAGTGGTCTTTTTCAAAAGCAATATAATCAACGGTATTTCTAAGCGTTTCCATCTCCTGCTGTTCCTGGTAGCCGTGTGATTTTGATTCATAAGGCAGTACTTTACCCGTCATCCGTGCCACAACGTCATTGACTTGTTTATAAAGCTGGCCGGTGTCTTCGGCCGGACCGCTGATAATCAGCGGTGTGCGGGCTTCATCGATGAGCAGGTTGTCCACCTCATCGACGATGGCGTAATAGAGCGGACGCTGCACGCGTTGTGCCGGGTCGACTACCATGTTGTCTCTCAAGTAATCAAAACCGAAATCGGAGGAGGTGCCGTAGATGATGTCGGCTTTATAGGCTTCCTGACGGGAAATGGGGCGGAAATGCTTCCAGAGGTCTTTTTCCTTGCCGGAATCAAAGGAGGGGTCGTATATCAGGGAGGGGGTATGTTCATCTCGTGTCTGCATCGGGTAAATACTGGCGACGGTAACCCCTAAAGCATGATAAATAGGACCCATCCAGTAGGGGTCGCGCCGTGCTAGGTAGTCGTTGACCGTAACCAGGTGCACACCGCGTCCCGTTAAAGCATTGAGGTAGAGGGGCAGTGTCGCGACCAGCGTTTTACCTTCACCGGTCAACATCTCCGCGATTTTCCCCTGGTGCAGGGCTACCCCGCCGATGAGTTGGACGTCGTAATGGCGCTGGCCGAGCGTGCGGCGGGCAGCCTCACGGACGGCGGCAAATGCCTCCGGCAGGATTTCCTCTAAAGCATCCTGCTCCAGATTCTGGCGTTCTTTTTCTAGTTGTTTTATTTTATTTTCAACGCGCTTAACTTCCTTGTCCGCTTCGTTCTTGTCCAGGTCCCAGGCGGTATCGGCGGCGCGCTGTCTGGTCTCTTCCAGTTCCTTTTGAGCCTCTTCAAACTTGGGCTGCATGCCGCTGGTGCGTTCCGCTATCCTGGCTTTGAACTCCGTTGTCTTTGCCTTGAGCTCTTCGTCGGAGAGTTTTTGGAACTCGGGCTCCAACTCGTTAACGGCATCAACGTATGGTTGGAGGTGCTTTAGCTCCCTTTCGTTGGAATCGAATAATCCGCCAAAAAGACTAGGCATTATTTTTACTCACAATCAGCTCCTTGGCTTTTTCCGCCAGCGACTCTAATACCATTATTTTAACTTCGCCCATGCCGTCCATCGTTAAGACGTGAACGGAGGGGGCGGCGTTGGACTTGAGGAAGCAGGGGATATTAAAACTCTCCAGCAGGCTTTTTATCACCTGCGCTTCCATGCCGTTTTGCGCCTGGTAGACTTCTACCATTTTTTCATTTTTTTGCAAACAAAGCTCCTACCGATTGCCCGGTGTGAATGCGTTTGATAGCTTCTCCAAGCAGCGGCGCTATGGAGATAACCTCAATTTTACCTTTTTTCCCTAACTTCTCTTTGGGGATAGGCAGGGAATTGGTAACATATACTTTTTCTACCTTAGACTCATCGATTTTCCTGACGGCGTCATTGGAAAAGACGGCGTGGGTAGAACAGGCGAAGACTTTCTTCGCTCCCTTCGACCTTAAAGCGTCAACGACTTTTACCAGCGAGCCGCCGGTATCAATTTCTTCGTCCACGATGAGGGCGTTTTTACCTTCAACGTCTCCGATAACGTTTAATAGCTCGGTATTATCGCTATTATCAACGCGTCTTTTTTCCATGATAGCCAGCGACGTTCCCAGCCAGGCGGCAATATCTCTGGCTTGCTTGGTGATGCCGAAATCGGTCGCCACTACCACCAAATTTTTCACAACATCCTTTTCGTGCTTTTTAAAATAATCTGTTAGTAATTCAAAGGCGGTCAGTTCATCAACCGGGATGTTAAAGAAGCCCTGAATCTGGGCTTTGTGCAGGTCTACGGTGAGGACGCGGTTGGCGCCGGCGACGGTTAAAAGGTCGGCGATGAGGCGGGCGGTAATGGGGACGCGGGGCTGGTCTTTTTTATCCGAACGCCCGTAGGCGTAATAAGGCATCACTGCGGTGATACGCCGGGCCGAGGCGCGTTTCATGGCGTCAATCATGATGAGCAGCTCCATGATGGTGCTGTTCACCGGCGACGATATCGGTTCGACTATAAAGACGTCCCGTTCTCTCACGTTTTCCAGAACACGCACGAAGGTGTTTTCATTACTGAACGGCTTTACCTCGCATTTCCCGAGCGGTATGTGTAACGAATCCGCTATCGCTTTAGCCAGTTTGGGGTGGGCATTGCCGCTGAAAACCTTAAGTTCGTCGTTCATGAAAAAATCACCTCTTTCTACCAGGCTTTTCCGCATTTTTATTATAGCACTATTAGGGCGTAAGCTCACGCTGTCGCGTGTCTGTCATTCTGAGCGCGTCTCTCCGCGGAAAGCGCGCGTGAGAATCTCGATGATGGGTACAATTTAGTCGATGGGATTACTGCGCTGTTCATCAACAGGTGGAACACAATGACGGGACCAGCTAAATCAGAATATCCCTTAACGTCTTAAGGTTGACGACGTCTTCCTTATTATATTCGCAGAGTTTGTTCAGGGCCTCCAGGTCGAAGCTGTCTACATACTTCCACCAGAGCTTAACCGCCTCCAGCCCGTTCATGTCCGGCAGGTTGCGGCTGATGCCCACCTGCTTTTCTACCCCCTTCAACCCCCCTTTTAGGTTTTTGCTCCAGCAGTCGTACATCAGGTCGCGGTGGTGAAAAAGGTATTCTAAATTTATCCCCAACTGCGACCGTATGAACGGCAAGTCAAAACGCGAGCCGTTATAGGAGTAAATAATATCCACGCCTTCCAAGGTTTCTAGAATAGCCTCGGGGGTGATGTCTTTACCGACGAATTGCACGAAGTTAGTCTCGCTGCCCCGCACCAGGTAGATGCCGACCACGGTAATTTCACTGGAGCCATACATCAGGCCGGTGGTTTCGATATCGATATAAGCTTCAGCTTGATGTTTCATAGCCGTTCACTTAGTAGCTCAAGCGGATTTTTATGCCCCGCCCGTCCAGGTATTCCTTAAGCTGGCGGCAGGTGTATTCGCCGTAGTGGACGATGGAAGCGACCAGCGCGGCGTCGGCATGTCCCTCGGTGAGCACCTCGTAAAGGTGTTCCGGTTTACCCGCCCCGCCCGACGCAATGACCGGTATGCCCACGGCGTCGGCAATCATCCGCGTGAGTTTAATTTCGTAACCGTCTTTGGTGCCGTCGGCGTCAATGGAGTTGATGACCAGTTCGCCCGCCCCCAGCCTTTCCCCCTCTTTAGCCCACCACAGGGCATCAATGCCAGTGGGCGTAACCCCGCCGTTAATGACTATTTCGTAGCCGGAAGGGATTTTGGCATTAGGGCTGACACTCCGGATGTCCATCGAAAGCACGGTGCTCTGCGACCCTATGGCGTCCGCAATTTCGGTGATTACTTCCTTACGTTTTATGGCGGCGGTGTTAACGTTAACCTTTTCCGCCCCGGCTTCGCGTAGTTTGGTGGCGTCCTCGACGGAGCGGATGCCTCCTCCCACCGAAAAGGGGATAAAAATCTGCGAGGCGGCTTTTTCCACCATGTCCAGCATAATGTCGCGCTCTTCCCGCGAGGCGGTGATGTCGTAAAAAACCAGCTCATCAACGCCGTCTTCGTAGTACTGGCGGGCTTTAGCCACCGGGTCGCCGATATCTTTAGTGTCGACGAACTTTATGCTTTTAGCCAGCCTGCCGTTGCGTACATCAAGACATACTATCAATCTTTTACTTAACATCTTTACTTCCCCTCCCAACCCTTAAACCGCTCCAGGAATTCCAGACCCAGCCGCCCGCTCTTTTCCGGGTGGAACTGGGTAGCAAAATAATTCTTAAAACCTATGGCGCAACAAAAATCCTCTCCGTAATCGCTCACGGCGTAAATGTTTTCACGGGAAGCAGGATTGGGGTAAAACGAGTGCACAAAGTAGAACTGGTCGCCCTCTTTAATCCCGTCCAGCAACGGGTGGGCTTTTAATACTTTAACATCGTTCCAGCCGATGTGCGGTATTTTCAGCATTTTGTCCTTAAGCTTGAAGCGGACGGTTTTGCCCGGTATCAATCCCAGACACTCGGTCGGCCCTTCCTCGGAGCTTTCTAACCCGATTTGCGCCCCCAGGCAGATACCCAGTATCGGCACCCCCGCTTTAAAAGCGTCCCGCAACGCTGCGTCCATCCCCGATTCTTTCAGGTATTTCATCGCGCTGGGTGCGGCGCCAACCCCCGGGAAGATTATTTTAGTGGCTTGAGCCGCCGTCTTGGGGTCATTGGTGATAAATGCCTCCGCCCCCGCTTCTTTACAAGCGCGCAGGACGCTCCTGATGTTACCGGCGTTATAATCTATTATCGTAATCATCTTCTAGAAGGTGTCAGCAAGAACCCCAGCACTATTGCTATCGCTCCCGCGAGAACCTGCATCCAGTCCGTGGCGGGGAGATAGAACAGCAGGTAAATAAACCCGAACGCTGTTAGGGCGCGCGACCATGGCACTAAACCGCTCTTTTGCGGCGCATATATCACGCCGGCTATTATCATAACGATTGATATAATGAGGCCGAGCCATGTTGACCAGCTAAAATTTGCATACTTTGAGAACACAATAGTAAAAGCCACCCCCGCCCCGATTGCGACCGGCGCCCAGAATTCTACGTAGTTACTGACCTTGCTTTTCATGCCTGTCTTGTCAATCCTTTCTTTATTTTTCTAATTGCTTTATTTATATCAATATCGACCTCTGCTTTTTTAGGTCTTAATATGAAAATAGAAAGAAAAATCATTAGTAAGACTCCTCCGCCTATCACCCATTCTAGCCATGTATCATTATTCATGTTATGGATACTGTTGATAAAACACACTATGCTACCTATAAAAAACGTGCGTAACCAAAAAGTGTAATTATTAGTTAACCAATAGGCTAGCACAACACAAATTCCACCAATTATTGCAGATGATTTACATTTAAAATACTCAAGTTTTCGATCTGGTTTTTTAACATAAATACTGTTAATATCAAGAGGGAACTATTTCATAAAAAATTATGCTATATTTCTTAGTC
>CAIWTG010000130.1 GCA_903915565.1 uncultured Chloroflexota bacterium | reverse complement strand
GTTTCTTCTCGCTCATGTGTTTGGTACCTCGTCCGGCCGCTTTATTTATGGATACCGCAAAAAGTTACATGACAGGTTAAAAGTGTTTGATTATTATCACTACATGTGATTTTTAGTGTATATACTTCTCGAATGTAATGTCAAGTGGCACAACTGCATCAACTATATAGCCATATGGCATACGAATTGGGCGAAATTCTCTTTCTTTTCAATCCCAGCCTTTACCTTGATAGCGACGATTTTTATTTGTTTGCTTGACACTTCAACCGCCTAGTTGCTACACTTTTCTTGTTTCTCTTGATTATCAGTCGAACGGCAATTGTAAAAATGAAGATAAAAAAAATCGGCGTTCTCTATCATCCCAGGGTAGCCATTACCCTGGCTAAAGCCAATGAACTGGCTGACTCTCTTAAAAAACGGGGAATCTCCGTCTGGATAAGCTCTGCCTGGGAAAAAGATGAAACCCGGGCTTTGCTTAAGGGTACGGACTTACTCCTGACGGTTGGTGGAGACGGCACAATTCTCCGCGCCGTTCAGTCTATTATCCCCGGAACGACGCCGGTTACCGGCATTAACCTGGGCAAACTCGGCTTTCTGACCGAGATTGACGCCGCTGAAGCTTTAAAAACGCTACCTCGCCTGCTGGAAGGCAAAGGCTGGCTGGATGAGCGTTCCATGTTACAGGTCGAACTAAAATCCAAAGGTCATCGACCCCAGGTTTTTCATGCCCTGAACGATGCCGTTATCGGCCGCGGCGAGATTGCCCGCATTATCCGCATTGATGCCGCTGTTGACGGCCAGCCTTTTATCACCTATAGAGCCGACGCCGTTATTGCCGCCACCGCCACCGGCAGCACCGGTTACGCATTAGCGGTAGGGGGACCCGTCATGCACCCGCAGTCGCGCGACTTCCTGCTGGTATCCGTCGCGCCGCATCTATGCTTTTCCTATCCCCTCGTTCTGGCGGAAACCTCCGAGGTTGTGCTGTCTCTGAACACCTACCATGCCGCAACATTGAGCATTGACGGGCATATCAACCTGCCTTTATCCGACGGCGATAAACTGACTATTAAGCGCAGTCCCCACGTTGCGCGCTTTTACCGCATCCGCCCCCGCGATTCGTTCTATCGTTCGCTGGAAGCTAAGCTGAAAGGAAAACAAGGTGAATCAGGTAGAAAAAGCTAAAATATCCGACGTCACGCAAATCCATAAGCTCATTAACGGCTTCGCCGATAAAGGGCTGATGCTCGCCAGGCCTTTGAGCGAATTATATGAGAGCATCCGCGACTTTTTTGTTATCCGGGAGCGTGATGAGGTTGTTGCCTGCGCCGCCTTGCATATTGCCTGGTCTGACCTCGCAGAAATCCGGTCCGTCGCTGTAGCTGAAGATAAACAGAGAAAAGGATACGGCGCGAAACTTGTTGACGCCTGCCTTGAGGAAGCGGAAAGCCTCGGCATCGAGACGGTTTTTTGCTTTACCTACCGCCCGGAGTTTTTCAAGAGCCGGAAATTCGTTGATATTGATAAGATGGAACTCCCGCGTAAAGTCTGGACGGACTGCCTCCGCTGCCCCAAGTTCCCCAACTGCGACGAAATTGCGCTGGTCTATCATGCCTGAAAAGCAACCGGAATCCTCGCCGGAAAAGACACTCAAAAGCAAAATAGTCTTCAAGGGTGAAGCTATTGACCTGCGCGTAGACACGATTATCACCGCCGATGGGCGGCGCACCACCCGCGAAATCGTGGAACACCCGGGCGCTATCGTGGTGGTGCCGCTGGATGCCGAAGGTAATGTACTGCTCGTAAAGCAGTGGCGTACCGCGCCGCATAAATATTTGTTGGAAATTCCCGCCGGCGGCATTGAAAAGGGTGAGGACGTTGAAGCCACCGTCATCCGGGAAATGCAGGAAGAAATCGGCTATAAGCCGCAAAAACTGGTACGCCTCGGCGGCTTTTATTCCACCCCTGGCTTCAGCACCGAGTACTTGTATCTTTACCTGGCGACGGATTTAGTCCCCTCCCGCCTGGAGGCCGAAGATACGGCGGGCATAGAAATAATCCGCGTCCCGCTGTCCAAAATACCCCGGATGATACTGGATAGAGAAATTGAGGATGCTAAGAGCATCGCCGGCCTGTTGCACGCTTTGGAATATTTAAAGAAAAAGTCTTAATTTTCCCACTTCAATGGTCGTCCACCCATCAGGTGCATGTGCAAGTGCTGTACGTCCTGCCCCCCATCCGCCCCACTGTTAATGGTTAACCGGTAGCCCCGCTCCGCCAGCCCCTTTTCCCGGGCGACTTGATTCGCTGCCGCCACCATTTTCCCCACCAGCGGCAAATCGGCGTCTTTTAAAACCGCCACCGACGGGATATGCCTCACCGGCACCACGAGCATATGCACCGGCACGTCTTGTTTAATGTCCGCAAAGACGACCACATCTTTATCGCGGTAGGCTATGGTGGACGGTATCTCTCCGGCGATTATCTTGCAGAAAATACAATCAGTATTTTGGGGATTCATACGGTCACCCCCTTTTTGTTTAATTAAAGGTCAACCCAGTTCTTCGGTGCGCCGGGCGGTCCGTCAATAACGCAGCCCTTGCCCTTGAGGAGGAACGGTTTAAGATAGTCCCAGCCATTGGCGTCAATCTGCGGTTTGAGGAAGGGCGCGGCTTCCACGATGGCTTTTTTGATTTCCATGTCGTCAATAAAGGTCACCTTGCCGGCCACGCGCAGCTGGACGTTGTTTGCCCAGTAGCAGACCTCTATTTGCGGGTTCTTCGCCAGCTGTTTATAAACTTCTTTGACCGTCTGGGTGAAGTAGATGATGCCCTTTTCGTCGGCGCGGTACATGCCAAAAGCGCGGACGTGGGGTTTATTGTCCTCGGCAGTGGCGAGGAAACCGATGGGGTTCTTGGAGATAAAGTCTAGAATTTCTTTTTTATCCATGTTACTCCTTCATTTGGTTATTCATTTTAGCTTTTTAATTACCGCGTCCGCCACTTGTGCTGTCCCCACCGCTTTGGGGTCGTCCCGCCGCTCTTTCATATCGTAGGTAACGCTTTTACCTTCTTTAATCACATCGGCGATGGATTTTTCCAGTTTATCGGCCGCCTTAACCTCCCCGATGTACCTTAACATTAAAACCCCGGAAAGCATCATTGCCATGGGGTTGACCTTGTTCTGGCCGGTGTATTTTGGCGCGCTGCCGTGGGTCGGCTCAAAAAGCGCTATTTCTTCTCCAATATTTGCCCCCGGCGCTACGCCCAATCCCCCCACCAGACCCGCACACAGGTCGGAGACGATGTCTCCGTACAGGTTGGGCAGGACAATCACGTCGTATTCCTGCGGGCGCCGCACCAGCTGCATGCACAGGTTGTCCACCAGCGCTTCCTGGAACTCGATGTCTTTATAATTTTTAGCCACTTCCCGCGCCGTGTTCAGGAACAGCCCGTCGGAGAATTTCATGATATTGGCTTTGGTAACAACCGTTACTTTTCTACGACGGTACTGCTTGGCGTATTCAAAGGCATATTTCACGATGCGCCGTGTGCCGAATTCCGTTATCATCTTGATGCTGATGCCGGCGTCGCCTTTAATGACGTTATTCTTCTGCTTATTGATAAAAGCGATGAGGTCGATGGCTTCCGGCGTACCTTTTTCGTACTCCACGCCGGCGTAAAGGTCTTCCGTATTTTCGCGTACGATGACGATGTCCACGTCTTTATAGGGCGTGGGCGCGCCGGGATAGGTTTTGCAGGGACGAAGGCAGGCATACAGGTCCAGCGACTTGCGCAGGGCGACGTTAACGCTTCTAAAGCCCGTGCCAATGGGTGTGGTGATGGGACCTTTTAAAGCGACTTTGTTCTTTTTGATAGACGCCAATACCGAGTCCGGCAGGGGAGTGCCCTCTTTAGCCATTACCTCCGCCCCGGCGTAAGCCATCTCCCACTCGAACTTAACGTCCGTGGCTTCCAGCACCCGCCGCGTCGCCTCGGTGATTTCCGGCCCCACCCCGTCCCCCGGTATTAAAGTTACTTTATATGCCAATTATTCCTTCCTTGTTACTTGTCATTTGCTACTTGTTACTTAAACTTTTATATCCCCGTGCTTTTTAACGTAGGCTATCAGCCCGCCCTCGTTAAGTATCTTTAACATCACCCCCGGAATCTTCCCGAAGGTCAGCGTCTGTCCGTTGGTCTTATCCTTCACCGTCCCGGCGGTGAGGTCTATCTCTAATTCATCGCCGTTCTTGATTTTGTCCGTGTCGCAAATTAAAACGGGTAACCCCAGGTTGATGGCATTCCTGAAGAAAATCCGGGCTGCGCTCTTGGCGAGGACGGCGCTTACGCCGGCCATTTTCATGACCAGCGGCGCGTGCTCGCGGCTCGACCCTAGCCCAAAGTTATTGCCCCCCACCACAAAGTCCCCCGGCTTCACCTTTTTCACAAAATTCGGGTCGGCGTCCTCTAAAACGTGCTTGGCCAGCTCCGGCAGATTGCTCCGCAGGTGGGCGTAGCGCCCCGGGATAATGTGGTCGGTGGAAATGCTGTCGCCGAACTTGTGTGCTTTGCCATTTAGCATTTACATCACCTCCCGCGGGTCAACTATTTCACCCTTTAACGCCGAAGCCGCCGCCGTAGCCGGAGAGCAAAGGTAGATAAAGCTCTTGGGATTCCCCATCCGCCCATGGAAGTTGCGGTTGGATGTGGAAAGGCATACCTCCCCGTCGCCCAGAGCCCCCTGGTGCAGCCCCATGCAGGGCCCGCAGCCCACCGGCAGAATCATTGCCCCGGCTTCTACCAGCGCTTTGATGTAGCCCTTGTCTATCGCCTGCAGCATTATCTTACGCGATGCCGGTACGATAATCAGCCTGATATTCTTGGCGGCTTTTTTACCCTTTAAAATAGAAACGGCGACCGCTAAATCTTCCAGCCGTCCGTTCGTGCATGTGCCGATGACTACCTGGTTTAGCTTCGTGCCCTTGAGCGCTTTAGCCGTCGATGTGTTATCCACCGTGTGCGGCTTGGAGACCGTCGGCTCCAGTTTGGCGGCGTCAATCGTTATCGTTTTTTCATACACGGCGTCGGCGTCCGCCTCCAGCGTTTTATAATCTTTGCCCCGCCCTTCCTCCTGTAAAAACTTCCTGGTCGTCGCATCCGACGCAAAGATACCTGCCTTGGCGCCGGCTTCCACCGCCATGTTAGCGATGGTGAACCGCCCGCTCATGCTCATCTTTTTAATGGTGCTGCCGGTGAATTCCAGCGATTTATACGTTGCGCCGTCCGCGCCTATCTTGCCGATTAAGTGTAATATCAGGTCTTTAGCGCCGACGCCTTTTTGAAAGTCGCCGTCGACTGCTACTTTAAACGATTCCGGTACGCGGAACCAGTTTTTGCCCAACCCCATTGCCACCGCCACGTCGCTCGACCCCATGCCAGTGGCAAAAGCCCCTAGTCCCCCCGCCGTCACCGTGTGCGAATCCGCCCCAACTATCACATCCCCCGGCCGCGCGTAGGCCTCCTGGACGATTTGATGGCAGACGCCGTCGCCGGCATCACTTAAAATGCACCCGGTTTGCCGGGCGAAGTCCCGCAGTGTAATATGGTCATTGGAGAGGTTGGCGTTGGGGCTCGGCGCTGCGTGGTCTATAAACAGCACTGTTCGCTTGGCGTTCGCCAGCTTACCCATGCCGCTGCTCTGGAACTGCCGCACCGTCAGCGGGCCGGTGGTGTCCTGCACAAAAGCCAGGTCCACTTTAGCGATAACGATGTCGCCGGCTTTGGCGTTGGTACCGCTTTTTTCACTTAAAATCTTTTCCGCTAATGTCTTGCCCATTAACCCTCGCTAATCGTGCCTTTTATAGAGCTGTTTATTTGATATATCTTACATCGGGATGTTACCGTGCTTTTTATACGGGCGGTTTCCCTTTTTGTCCTTTAACGCCTCCAGCGCCGCGATGATTTTACCCCGCGTCTCGCTCGGCTGGATGACCGCGTTAATATAGCCCATCTTTGCCGCCACGTAAGGATTATAAAGTGTTTCCCGGTACTCGGTTATTTTTTGCTCTTTGGCCGCGGCAGGGTCGGCCGCCGCCTGTATCTCTTTACTGAAAATAATGTCCGCCGCCGCCTCCGCCCCCATCACCGCTATCTCCGCCTGCGGCCAGGCCAGCGTATAATCCGCCCCCAACCCCTGACTGCACATCGCGATATACGCCCCGCCGTAGGCTTTGCGGATAATCAGTGTAATTTTAGGCACGGTAGCCTCGGCGTAGCACCATAGCAATTTAGCGCCGTGCCGGATAATGCCGCCCCACTCTTGGTGGCTCCCCGGCAGGAAGCCGGGCACGTCCGCGATGGTGAGCAGTGGAATGTTAAAAGCGTCGCAGAACCTGATGAACCGCGTCGCTTTGTCCGAGGCGTTGATGTCCAGGCAGCCGGCCAAAAAACTCGGCTGGTTGGCGATAATGCCGATGACCTGTCCGTTCATCCGCGCCAGGGCGGTTATCATGTTCTGCGCCCACTGCCGTGACGGCTCTAAAAACTCCCCGTTATCCACTATCGCTTTAATGACATCCTTCATGTTATAGGTCTTGTTCGAGTTCTCCGGCAGGATGCTGTTCAAAGCCTTATCGGCGCGGTCGGTTGTATCTGCGGGTTTAGTATAGGGTGGTTTTTCTTCGTTGTTTGAAGGCAAATAGCCCAGGAGTTTCTTTATTTCCCCGATTGCCTCCTGGTCGTTTTCACAGGCGAACTGCGTCACGCCGCTCTTGGTACTATGCGTTAGCGCCCCGCCCAGTTCCTCGTTGGTTATTTCCTCGCTGGTGACGCTTTTAACCACCGCCGGCCCTGTGATGAACATGTAGCTCGTCTTTTTAACCATGAAGACGAAGTCCGTCATCGCCGGCGAGTAGACCGCTCCCCCCGCCGCCGGGCCCATGACGGCGCTTATCTGGGGGATGACGCCGGAAGCGCAGGAGTTGCGGTAGAAGATATTGCTGTACCCGTCCAGGGCGTTGATGCCCTCCTGGATGCGCGCCCCGCCGCTGTCAATGAACCCCACCATCGGCGCTTTCATCTTCATCGCCATGTCCATAACGCGGCAGATTTTCCTGGCGTGCATTTCGCCCAGCGTACCGCCCCGCGCCGTGAAGTCCTGGGCATAAGCGCAAACCGTCCGCCCGTTTACCTTCCCGAAGCCGGTAATCACGCCGTCGGCCGGTATGGCTACTTTATCCAGCCCAAAATTGCTCGAGCGGTGCTGCACGAACAGGTCGGTCTCCTGGAATGTTCCTTTATCGAAAAACAGGTCGAGCCTTTCCCGCGCCGTCAGCTTACCGCTTTCATGCTGCTTCTGGATGCTTTTTTCCCCGCCCCCCGCCTTGAGTTCCGCTTCCAGCTTGCTTAACTTTTCGTTTTCTTCTTTCAATTTTACCTCACTTCGTTGCAGTAGGTAGAAAGCAAATTAATGATAACATAACGTATATGCACGGGCAACAAAGGGCGTGCCTCGCCTGTTTTCATGATGGAAAAATGAACGAACGTAATTCGGGGCTTATTACCTGGGGCGGGAAGCTAAATTCTCCGGCGCTGTTTCTCGTCAGGCCTGGTGATGATAGCAGGTTGGCTGGTGTAAACGTTATTTAGAGGCAGAGTGGCGTCGTTTTGCCCCAGCCCAGCGGTCGTGCCTGTTGGTGTAGTGGCGTTAAAAACGGCGGTGACGTGTTTATCGGCATCCATCTTAACGATTATCGATGTTGCCGTACCGGACGCGTCGCCTTCCCAGTGGTCAAAGGTATAGCCGTCTGCCGGCGTTGCTGTTAAGGTTACGTTTGCGCCCGTATCATAAACGCCGATGGCGGGGGATACTGTCCCGCCCGCTTCCGGTGTAATCGTTACCGCTAATGTATAGGTCTTCACAAAGGAGGCTGTGACGCTTTTATTGGCATCCATGGTGACGCTTGCCGCCGTAGAGTTACCGGATACATCGCCTCCCCAGTGGTCGAAGCGATAGCCGGCAGCTGCTGTAGCGGTGAGGGTTAATCGGGACCCTTCGTCATAATTGCCGCTGCCGGGCGAAACCGTCCCGCCGCCGGTTGGGTCTATGGTGACGGTTAATGCAAATGTTTTGATGAATACGACGGTAATATTTTTGTCGCCGTTAATCATGAGGATTATCGGATTGATCGTGCTACTGACCTCGCCGCCCCACCACCCTAAGCGGTAGCCGGACGCCGCTTGTGCGGTAAAAGTAACCAGGGTATTTTTGGCATAAGTGCCGTTAGCCATTGGCGCCGGGCTGGCAATAACCGACCCCCCGATAAAGCTTAGGCTGGAGCCGATTAGCTGTTGATTGTTGATGGTCACCACGTAAGCCTGTCCCCAGTTTACGGTGACGTGTTTATCGCTGTTCATCACTACCGTCGTCGGATTTGACGTATAAGCGCTCACGCCCGACCAGCTTTGCCAGCTGTAGCCGGAATTTGGCTGGGCAAATAATGTCACCTGTGTGTTAAGGGCAAACTTGCCGTCGGGTCCCGGTGCCGGGTCGATTGTTATTGAACCCTCTACAAAAGAGACGACGTTACTGGTGACCGTTTGGCCGTTAATGGTGAGTTCATTACGCGCGTTAAACATTAGTGTAATTTGTTTGCCGCTGTTCATCGTTACGGTGGTGGGGTTGGCGCTATCGTTATTGGTGCCCGTCCAGCCCTTCCATTCATATCCGGGATTGATTTGGACAGTCAGATTGACCATTGTTCCGGTGTGATATTTACCGTCAAGGTTAGATGGCGGCGGGTTTATCGTCACCGACCCTTCGGTGAAAGTCACCACCGACCCGATAACCTGTTGATTGTTGATAATTAGCGAGTATCGCTCCTCGAAGTTGATATTAACCGCTTTATCGCCGTCCATGGTTACGGTGGTGGGATTGATGTGGTCGGCGTCGGTGCCGTTCCAGCTTATCCAGTCGTAGCCGGAGGCAGGCTCGGCGGTTAAGGTGACTACCGTATTCTTTGTGTATTGCCCGTTACCCTGCGGGGCTGGGTTTATCGTTATCGTACCTTCGGAAATGTTAAGGGTGGTGCCGTTTACCTCCATACCGTTAATCGTCAGCGAGCCTGACGGCGCTCTTAGGAAATAGATACCTATTAACCCCAGCACAACGACAACAATGATGACCAGCAGCCACCATTTCTTATAAGTGACCCAAAGCCGCGCCATGGCGTAGACTGCTGTTGAACCTATCAGTACGGATATACCCAGCGTGGGGTCGTGAAGTTGAAAAAAGATGTAGGAGACGAGGGCTATAATGAGGGGTATCCAGAAATACAGCAGCAATTCATGGAAAAACTTATTCAGGTGGTCAGATTTCATGCCGTTTTTTATCCTTAAAAGGTAAGGACGCTACTGCTAGCGCCCTCACGTGTTAGCTTATTTTTTTATGGACGACCCAACTACAGTGTACTTTTTTAGTATATCACGGTTTTCAGGTTTTAGTCCAGTTTTTAAAGCTAACCGTCCCCCTCTACCTCCCCCCGTACCTCTCCTCTATCCACGGGTCGCCGTGCATATGATAGCCGCCCTGTTCCCAGAACCCCGGCGCATTTTCAGCCATGAACTTTAGCCCCGTCACCCACTTGGCGCTCTTCCAGAAATAGAGCCGCGGCACAACCAGTCTTACTGGCCCTCCGTGCTCCGCCGTTATCGCCTGCCCGTCGTGCTTAAGGGCAAACAGAACATCCTCCTGGAAAAAGTCGTCCAGCGGCAGGTTGGTCGTAAAGCCGCCCGCCCCCTCCACCATCACGTATTTTGCCTCTTTCTTTATCGTCACCAGGTCTTTAATGACGGTGCTGCTGACGCCTTCCCACGTGTTGTTCAGCCTTGACCACGTCGTTACGCAGTGGATGTCAGAAAACACTTCTATTTGCGGCAAAGCTGTAAATTCCTCAAAGTCCAAGGAGCGTTCTTTTTCCACCAGCCCCTTTATTTTAAACGTCCAATTTTCCGTTTGGATAGTATGTACCTTTCCGTGATGCAGCACCGGCCACTTATCGGTCAGGTGCTGGCCCGGCGGCACGCGGTTGGTTCTTAACGTGTCCGAACTGATTATGCGCTTCATCTCACCCATCCACTTTTAATATATCACATTAAGAGGCGAGTGATAATACAATCATGTTATTTGTGTCTTTATGCCACATTCTTTTATAATAATTCATAAGTGTTACAATTTTCCCCTGCCGCTTTTGTTCTTTCTTGGTAGTTTTATTTTGATAGAATGGATTTTAGTTTATCGTGAATAAAAGCAACGGCATTACACCTATTTACGCCCAGACTTTATCTCGCCAGCATATATTCGGGACGATGGCTGGCGTGATGATTGCCATGCTCCTTAGCGCCCTCGACCAGACTATTGTGGGCGTGGCTATGCCCCGTATCATCACCGATCTAGGCGGCTTCTCTCAATATACCTGGGCAACCTCCATTTATATGATTACTTCTGCCATCACCGTACCTATCGTCGGCAAACTGTCGGATACGTATGGGCGCAAGATATTCTATATCATCGGCATTAGTATCTTCGCCGCATTTTCTCTGGCCTGTGGTCTTAGCCATAATATGACCGAACTCATTGTTTTCCGGGGAATCCAGGGCATCGGCGGTGGTATTATGATGACCAACGCCTTCACGGTCATTGCGGATATCTTCCCGCCGGACAAACGCGGCAAGTACCAGGGCCTGCTGTCGTCCGTCTGGAGCTTCGCTTCTGTTATCGGTCCTACAACGGGCGGCTTCCTTACGGATAGTATTTCCTGGCACTGGGTTTTCTTTATCAACATCCCCATCTCCGCCATAGCCATCTTTATCTTTGTAAAGTACTTCCCTAGCTTCCAAATGGATAACCGCAAACACGTAGTGGATTACACTGGCGTCGTTGCCCTTATTTTTATGGTGATGCCGGTGATGTTGGCGCTATCGTTTGGCGGCGTGGATTATGCCTGGGATTCGCCGCAGATAATCAGCTTGTTCAGTTTCTCCGGGGTGATGCTCATCGTTTTCCTGCTCATAGAAAGGCGGGCTAAAGAACCCATCATTCCGCTGTCTTTGTTCAAGAATCGGGTCGTGTCCATTGCCAACCTGGCGTCTTTCCTCATGGGCATAGGTATGTTTGGCTCTTTTATCTTTATTCCCCTTTTCTTACAGGGGGTGTTGGGAGCTTCCGCCACGGCCAGCGGGAATATGCAGATTCCCCAATCCATCGCCGTAATGATTACCAGTATCATCGCCGGGCAGATAATCTCTGGCAAGATGAGACCGTATCGACTACTCGGTGTCATCTCCATGTTGCTGATATGCCTCGGGATGTTTCTACTTAGTCGTTTATCTATAGATTCGGCTTATTGGCAGGTGATACTGTATATAATCATCATGGGGTTCGGGATGGGTTTATCGATGCCGGTTTTTACTCTCGTTATCCAGAATTCTGTACCTTATACCGAGCTCGGCGTAGCCACGTCATCCAATAACTTCTTCCGCTCCTTTGGCGGCGCTATCGGGATGTCCGTCCTGGGAGCGATTATGAATAATCACTTCCTGTCGGCTTTTGTCAGCCAGATACCTGATACTGTGAAAAATGCCATCCCCATGGATCAATTAATGGCGATAGCCCAGAACCCGCAGTCGCTGGTGAGTTCGGATGCCCAAACTAAGCTTCAGTCGTTGCTTACCCAGCCGGGCATGGACCCCACAATTTTCGATAGCGTTATGCAGTCGTTGCGAACAGCGTTATCTTCTGCTATTACACGGGCCTTTTTCATCGGGTTCATTGTGTTGTTGGCGGGACTGGTAGCAGCTTTCTTTCTTAAACCTAAAGCCGGTAGCTCCATCGGCCGGCCGGAGGATGAATTGGATAGTCCACCCAACCTCCGGTAAACAGGATTTCGCCCCGGTGCCTGAGCGTGTTAAAATAGGGATTAAATGAAAGCTGTTTTACCACCTACTAATTGCGGCAAAACCGAATTCCGCTGGGGCGAGAAGACCTACGTCATGGGCATCGTCAACCTTTCGCCCGATTCTTTTTCCGGCGACGGCATCGGCGGCGACCTTAAACGGACGGTGGAGCAGGCACAGCGCATGATCGCAGAGGGCGCTGACATTATTGACGTCGGCGGCGAATCCACCCGCCCCGGCACCAAACCCCTGACCATTGACGACGTTGAGGAAGAGCTGCACCTGGTCATCCCCGCCATCAAACGCCTCGCCAAAGAAATCTCCGTCCCCATCAGTATTGATTCGTATAAAGCCCGCGTTGCCAGAGAGGCTTTAGACGCCGGTGCGAGCATTATTAACGATATCTGGGGGCTTAAACAGGACCCCTCCCTCGCCCGCCTCGCCGCGGAGCGCGGCGTGCCGATTATTTTAATGGCCAACGAACGCGACGCCCCGCCCAAAGCCGGTATCGTGGCTAAGGTGCTGGCTGACTTGGAGAGCGGCATCAAAATCGCTTTGAAGGCGGGCGTCCCCCCGCAGAATATTATCGTCGACCCCGGCTGCGGGTTCGGCAAAACTCTGGAGCAGAACCTGGAGCTGGTCAACCGCCTGGGCGAGCTTAAGAAATTGGGCAAGCCTATTTTGCTGGGCACCTCCCGTAAGAGCATGATTGGCCTGGTACTGGACCGTCCGGCCGACCAGCGCCTGGAGGGGAATCTGGCGGTGACGGCTATCGGTATCGCCAACGGCGCCGATATCATCCGCGTGCATGACGTCAAAGAGACAGCCCTTGTCTGCCGGATGAGTGATGCTATAATAAGAAGGGGGTTTATCCGTGAATAATATGATAACGGTTTATCTTTCGCTCGGCTCAAACCTTGGCGACCGCCAGGCTAACCTCGACCAAGCGCTAAAACTGATTTCAGAGCGGATGCGTCTGGGTAAAGTCTCTTCTATTTATGATACCGAACCCGTCGGTCTGACCAACCAGCCGCGCTTTCTTAACCTGGCCTGCGAGGTGTTCACGCGCCTGACGCCGGAGGGACTCCTCGCTTTACTCAAGGGCATCGAGCAGAAGATGGGGCGCTATAGCCGTTCCGGCGAGCCCCGCGTTATCGATATCGATATCGTCCTCTTTGGCGACCAGGTGACTAATACCCCCGGCCTCATTATCCCCCACCCCCGCATGCACGAGCGCGCTTTCGTCCTCATCCCCCTCGCCGAAATCGCCCCGGACTTCGTTCACCCCGTGCTGGGCAAAACGATTAAGGAGCTGGATAAAGCCGTTAAAGAGGTTCAGGGCGTGATGAAGTTTAACGGTAGTTAAACATCAAGGGATAGAGACGGGGCGCAGCCCCTCTCCTGAAGGAAGACCAAAAAATATGAAACATCAAATTAAAACCAAAACACCAATAATAACGCTGTTACTAGTCTCGCTGATGGCTCTCTTGTTGAGCTTTAGCGGGTGTAGTTCCGCGCCAGACATGGGTTATGCCAGGTTCAGCAGCGCTGATTGGCAGTTTAGCATTGATTATCCGGCTTCATGGCAGCAACAGGTAATCACAAATTCTAAGACTCCCCAGGTTATTTTCTCCGGGCATGTCGGTGGTTCTAGCGCCAGTATTGCGGTAGTTAAATACAATAAATCTTATCAGACATTATTTGACCAGTTTAATCAATCGGGACATACTGCCGTTTTAGAATTTCAAGATAAGGTTGAGAATAATATAACCTATTCCACGTTTACTCAAACCATTGGCGTGGTATTTATCAGGAACTACCTTTGTAAGTTCGGGGAAGATTTGTCCATTTTGCTTGCGACGAGTATCGACGATTCCGTTTCACAATATGATAAAGATACATTCAATTCCTACGTGGTGCATATGGTAGGCTCTTTACAGTAAGGGGGGTGAGGCCAGGTGACTTATGAAATCTCGGTAGAAAAACACATTGACGCTGCCCATTACCTGCGGGGCTATCAGGGCAAGTGCGAGAACCTGCACGGCCACCGCTATAAGATAGTCGTTAAGGTCAGCGCCCCAAAGCTTAATAAAATCGGCCTCGCTTACGACTTTACGGATTTAAAGAAACACCTGGGGGACATTTTGGAACGCTACGACCATACCTGCCTGAATGACGTTAAACCCTTTGATAAAATTAACCCCTCCTCCGAAAATCTCGCCGCCACAATCTATAATGAGCTTAAGAAAAAGTTGGGTAACGAGGTAAAGCTAGTCAGCGTAGCGGCTTGGGAGACCCCGGAGCAGGGGGTTACTTACACCCCTTAACCCCACCCCGTCATTCCCGACCAGATCGGGAATCCAGAAAATGACATCGTCTCCCTTTCGTAAATACCCGTCCTTGCACCGTTTCTAGCTTTGCGCTAAAATGAAGCTAGTTGTGCCTGGAGCCTAGCTATGTTAAACCATCCGGTCTTAGTTTTAAACCAGAGCTACGAGCCGCTAACCGTCTGCCGCGCCCGCCGCGCCGTCGTCCTCATCTGGGAGGGCAAAGCGGAGATGATTGAAAACGGCCTCGGCTATATCCACACGCTCACGCAAGCCATCGAGCTTCCCTCCGTCATCCGCCTGGAACAACTCGTTAGACGACCCCACCGCCAGCGCAAGATGACCCGCTACGAAATCTTCAATCGGGATAAATATACCTGCCAGTACTGCGGACAGCAAAGCCGCCACCTCACCCTCGACCACGTCATGCCGCGCTATCGGGGAGGGCAGCACACCTGGGAAAACGTCGTCAGCGCCTGCGTGGAATGCAACCGCCACAAAGCCGGACGCACCCCCAAGGAGGCGCACATGAAGCTAATAAAGATTCCCGCCCCGCCCACCGGCAGCCCCCTCTTCAACATCCCCTACCACTACCTCTCCAAACGCGATGAGTGGCGCAAGTATCTATATCAATAGGTTAGGGTCATTGCGAGTGAAACGTGGCAATCTCTAAGACCGAGGACAACCAATGATGGGGATTCTCACGTCCTTCCGCGGAAGGACTCAGAATGACACTAATGGGGTAAAAGGGGAGGGGTTAAAAAACTAAAAACTAGCAACTAAAAACTAGTTACTAGTAACTGACATCCTTCAGCGGCAACTCCACCCTCGATTCGTTATCCAGCTCTATCGTCACCGTTTCCCTGAGCGGATTGTTGCCGATAACGGTCGCTTCTCCCATTTTGGTGGAAATGCGTGCCCCAACCTTGGGCATCTTCTCTTTCATTTGTTTATACTGCTCGCCCTCATAGGCCAGGCAGCACATCAACCGCCCGCACGCCCCGCTTATCTTCATGGGATTTAACGGCAGGTCCTGCTCCTTAGCCATTTTAATTGAAACTGGAGCGAACTCCGTCAAAAAGGCGGCGCAGCATAGCTCACGCCCGCACCGTCCGTAACTCCCCAAAAGCTTTGCCTCGTCCCGGGAGCCCACCTGCCGCAGCTCTACCCTTATCTTGAACTTGCCGGATAGCCGCCGCACCAGCTCTCTAAAGTCCACCCGCTCTTCCGCGCTGAAGAAGAAGGTTAATCGGCTGCTGTCTAAAGCGTACTCGGCGGATAGGAGTTTCATCGGCAGCTTCAAATCGGCAATAATTTTACCGCACTCGATTAGCGCTTCCTCCGACTTGGTGTTGAGTTCCTCTTCCTTGGCGATGTCTTCTGCCTCGGCTTTACGCACCACCGGCGATAGTGTTTCTCCCGTGTTGTTGACTGGTACCTGTCCCGGCGGGATGACGACGTGCCCCAGCTCCAGGCCCCGCGTGGTCTTAACGACCGCGTAGTCGCCCGCCGCCAGGGTGATTTCCCCTGCCTCGAAGTAGTAAATCTTACCCGCTTTTTTAAAACGTATTCCTGTAATATTAGCCATATCTTTAACTCCCCGATTATACCACCGGGGAGACTTTTACCTCCAATTTCGGTAAATCGAGCATCATTACTTCTAAAGCCAGCCGCGTGTTGACGTTTTGCTTTAACTGCACCGCGGCCGACTCGATGCTTTGAATGCAATTCCTTATTTGTGACAGACTTAAGTTCGCTGCCATTTTCGTCAAATTGTCTTGCCGGTCAATGTTCGTAATTATATCGGTGCAGTCCAGCTTGACGAGTAATAGGTCGCGCCAGAAATCCACCCACATCTCCAGTGTATCATAAACTGCCTGACGGTTTTTGGTGAAATCCGCCGCCAGCTTTGCCACATAGGCGAACCGCCCCTCGCTATCGCCTTTTATCATATTGATAATCTCGTCCAGCGTTTCCTGCCGGCGTGTTAAAATTTTCTCGTCGTTCTTCGTGGTAATCGCCCCCCCCAAACACCCGTGAGAAAGCCCCGCCAGCAGCCTTGCCTGCTCGGCACTCGCCCCGAATTTCTCCGTTAAAACTTTAGCTTCTTCCGCCAGCGGCATGGGCTTTAGCTCGATACGCTGGCAGCGGGAGACCACCGTCTTTAACAGTCTTTTTTCGTTGGTTGACAGTAAAATAAAGACTATTTTGGCTTCGGGTTCTTCAAGGGTTTTCAGGAGGCGGTTGGCGGCTTCGTTGGATAGCAGTTCTGCCCCATCAATGATGAATACTTTATATTTGCCCTCGAAGGGCGGCAGGCTGGAGTCATAGATAATGCCCTTAATCTGTTCGGTGTGGATACTCTTGGCTTCGGTGTCTTCTTCGTCTCTGGTCAGGCCGATGACCTGCACGTCGCTGTGTTTGTTCTCTTTGATTTTCTTGCACGAATCACAATTGAGGCACGGTTTATCTTCTGCTTCACAGTTGAGCGCCTGTGCCAGGTTAAGCGCCAGTGTCATCTTGCCCACGTGCGGCGGACCGACGATAAGGTAGGCGTGTGACAGCCTGCCCGATGCCAGACTATGTTTAAGCAGAGAGACCGCTCCCTCCTGCCCGATAACCTCCCACATTGTAACCAAAACTCCTCGCTAATCAGAGTCGCGCCGGATAAGGTCGTCCAGCGTTTCCCGCCGCCGGATGAGCCGCGCCTTGCCGTCTTTCACGAAGACGATAGCCGGACGCAGCATTGAGTTATAGTTGCTCTGCATCGGCACGGCGTAGGCGCCGCTGCCGGCCATCACCAGTATATCGCCCATTGCCAATTTGGGCAGCATGATGTCCTTGATTAATACGTCTCCGGACTCGCAAAGCTTGCCGTAAATCGTATATTTGTCCGTGTTCTTGGCTGATACCTTGTTGGCTATCACCGCTTCCTGGCGAGCGAATTCACCGTACATGGCATAGCGGATATTATCGCTGATGCCGCCGTCGGTGGACGCATAAGTGCGGATGCCGGGGATTTCCTTGATAACCCCGATGGTGTAGAGACTTATTCCCCCTTTAGCGACGATGGAGCGTCCGGGTTCGATAATCAGGCGCGGGGGCGTGAGACCAAAATCAGTGCACTTCTTTTTAAGATAGGTTGTTATTTTCTCCGCAAAATATGAAAAGGGCGGCGGCACCTTTCCGACGGTATATTGTATACCGATGCCGCCCCCGATGCTTAGCGTCTTCATGTTGTAGCCACGCTTTTTCTTTATCTCTGCGGCGTAGGACAGCACGGCGTCCATCGCTTTAAAATACGGTTCAGCCTCGAACAGCCCGGAGCCGAGGTGAAAGTGGAACCCATCCAGGTCAAGGTTCGGCGCGGCCAGCGCGGTAGCTACTGCTTGGTCCCAGGTAGTGCGCGTCAACCCGAACTTGGAATCCGCAATACCGGTGGTGTTGTATTTATGCGTATGCGGGTCAACGCCCGGATTCAGGCGTAACAAAATTTTTACCTTTTTCTTACCGGCTATCTTTATGAGCATATCCAGTTCCGGCAGGTTATCCACCCCGATATGGCCGAGGCCATATTTGACGGACATCTCAAGGTCTTCAACCGACTTGTTGCTATTGGAAAAATGGATTCTTTCCATGGGGAAACCGACTATTTTGGCGATGCCCAGTTCACCGCCGGTAACGATGTCCAGGTCCAACCCTTCCTCCTGGACCAGTTTAAGCATTGCCTTGGCGGTGAATGCTTTGGGAGAATAGGCTATGGTGACATTAGGGTAGCGCTTACCGAACTCCGCTTTATATTCACGGCAGCGGCTCCGCAGGTCGTTCTCATCATAAACATATAACGGCGTGCCGAATTTTTTAACCAGGTCCAGCGTATCGCAACCACCTATTGCCAGGTGGTTTTTCTTATTGATTTCCGTGTTTAATGAGAATACTTCTAACCTCGGAATGTCGCTCTTTTTTACCATGTTCACCTCACATTTTAATGTTAACAGCGGCTGTCTCCCAAGTCAATGAAATTGCCATGAGTTTGTTGAAGAAAACGGGGTGTCCAAAAGGGAGTAGGGGGGAGGCAATTTCTTGAGCTTCCTTTACACTCGAAGCCGCTTTTGTTTACAATGATATTGTTGACTGGAGTGAACGCTATGATAAAAGCCGTCTTCTTAGACCTTTACCAGACCCTGGTGCATTATCAACCCTCGCAGGAAGAGCTGGAAGCTGCCGCGCTAAAAAACCTCGGTATTGACGTTGCGGCGGACGCCCTGCGGCGTCCCATTCTTACCGCTAACGAATTCATTTATAGTCAATTCGCGAAGAAAAACTTAAGCCAGCGCTCCCGCGAAGAATTGGTGGCGCTGTATGCCGAATACCAGCGCATCGTCCTCAAAGAAGCCGGCATTGCCGCGGACGAGAAAATCGTTTTAAGGCTGCTGGGGATAATGCAGCAGGTGAAGATGGACCTTATTCTCTTTGACGATGTCTTGCCGGCGCTCGACGACCTGAAAAAGCGCGGCTTAATAATAGGGCTCATCTCCAACATCGAGCAAAGCATGACTACTGCGCTGGATAAACTGGGGCTCTCGGCGAAGCTGGATAATGTCGTCACCTCGCAGGACGCTGGTTTTACCAAGCCCAATCCGGGGATATTTCAGTACGCACTGGAGAAGTCCGGCGTTAAACCCGCCGATGCCGTCTATGTCGGCGACCAGTACCGGGTGGATATCGTCGGCGCTAAAGGCGCCGGCATGCAGGGCGTCCTCATCGACCGGGATAACTACTACCGGGAAAAGCTGGACTGCGTTAAGATAAAAAGCCTGTCTGACCTGGTCAACTGCCTTTAACTGCCCGCTGTCCTGCCGAGGGGGCATCCGCAACAATTACCCTCCAGGCAATACGTCTTATATATATGTATCAGTCCTTGTTGCCGCCGGGCGGTATTGACTGGAAAGTGCGCTATTCCCACCTGCTGCCGCATGTGTTTCACCAGCGTATTTTCTTCCGGCGCGCGGTAGCCCCGGTAAAGCTCTAAAACTCCCTCTCGGTCTCTTGCCACTCCCCGGGCATAGAAAAAGGGCAGCAGAACGTTGATGACGATGTCCGCCGCCCGCTCTTTACCGAGCAGCGCCGGCGGTACGCCTGATGTCGGTAGGCCCAAATCCATATATTGACCCCAATACCAGTCCGGGGGTACAATCAGCGCCTCCTCAAGAGATTTTATTTCGTTTAACTTTTCCTCCAGCCCGGCCAGCAGTCCCTTTTGCCGGTAGCGTTGGAGGAGATGGCTCATCGCCGCGATGCGGCGCACCGGGTAATTGCCCGGTCTGACTTTAAAAAAATGCCAGTCATTAACCAACATCCCCCTCGATTGTCCGCTGGTTGCCCAGGTATTTTCCAGCTTCTTTTCCCAGTCATCACCGTCGTCGCCATCCAGGCAGTCTTCCGCACGCTGCGACGGCAGCAGCCCCGCCGCGCCCATTAAATAGGCCTGGCATCGGGCTAGATAATCATCATCGGACACTTCACTTGACGCGATAATTTCCAATCTGGCTAAAGGCATCAGTCGGCTTAGCTCGGCCATGGCGTCTTTATTCTT
Source organism: uncultured Chloroflexota bacterium (assembly GCA_903915565.1). Classification (GTDB taxonomy): domain Bacteria; phylum Chloroflexota; class Dehalococcoidia; order Dehalococcoidales; family RBG-16-60-22; genus RBG-13-51-18. The sequence goes on along the minus strand of CAIWTG010000130.1, from coordinate 4,595 downwards.
AGAATAGCCCAGCGCGGTCATGATTCCCTGGTAAAGCGCTTGCCCCGCCCCCAACCCCTTTATCATTCGTTGATAGTTTGCCGCCTGCCCCAAAAATCTGGTGTCGCCCGCCGCATCCAGCTGGGCCGTTATAAATTCGATTTTAGGCGAATAGCCAATGTTGCGGCACGGCATCGATAATGGCCCGCCAACCTCGTGGCTGTTCGAGGCATAATCGTCTAAAGCCAGCGTCGGCGCGTTAAGCCCGTTTTCCAGCACTATCATCCCGGTGATATCGTGCCGATAGACCACGTGGAGGACAACCCGGTTATAACTGGGGTCCAGGTGATGCCGGTGCGTCCGCCAGTCGCTGGTCTTAACGTGAATCTCAATATCGCCCCTGGTTTGTCCCTGGTTGGTAGCGATGATGGCGTCCTTAAAATCGGCGCCGCGGTCGTCGTTGCGCCGACCCGGATAAATCACCCTGACCGGTTCATTATCCACGGTTTTCAAGTCCGCGCCGCCCAATAAAATATCATGCCATATCCCTACCACCTGTTTTTCCGTAATAGCAGCGGGCATGCCTGTATCTCCGTGTTGCGCATAATTATTTAGAGACATGTAGTAAAAAAGAATGTTCTAAGAGGATATCAGTGGTGTATTGGTAGTTTACACGTTACCGTGTATTTTGTCAAGCCTTATTTTTAGGGGGTGAGGCGTCGTATTTAAATCTGGCTTCCTCGGCGACGATGGACAGCAGCCTGACCGAAACCCCGCGCGGCTCGTAGATGCCCGTTTCCCACTCGCTGATGGTCTGCTGCCGTGTACCCAGCTTTTGCGACATCTCGGTTTGCGTTAGCCCCATATGCTGGCGCAAAGCCTGGATGCTGCCGGCGTCCCAGCGGTTTTTCTTGTTTGGCGGTTTCCGGCTCATGTCTTGATTCTACACGATGCCGTGTAAACGGTCAATACTAAATTTGCAGTCGTTGACTTGGCTTACCTCATCCCCTTTGTCCCCCTCTCTCTTACACTCCCTCTCCAAACAAAACTCTCAAAGGCTTTATGAATGCTCCGTTTGGAGAGGGCAGGCTTGCACTGAGCGAAGCGAATGTGGTGAGGAAAAGACGAAATCAAGTAGCCAAAATAGTGACTAATATCATATAAGTTCTCTAAGAGATAGCAGAGAATTAAAGTAAAATGAAGAAAAATAAAGAAAATCAGCCAAAAAAGTCTGTAATTACCCCTATTTTCTCTTGCCATGTATCCATTTCTGCTGTATTATAATGATGTTAGCACTCTCCCCAAGAGAGTGCTAAATAACGTCTAAACATCTTTAAGTTATTTTAAGAAAGGAGGCTGACTATGGCAGCCAAATTACAGCCCCTGGCAGACCGTGTCCTGGTGAAACCTACTGAGAAAGAAGAAAAAACAAAATCCGGGATATACCTGCCGGATACGGCTAAAGAAAAACCCCAGGAGGGAGAGGTGGTAGCGGTAGGTCCGGGCAGATTGGATGAAAACGGCAAGCGGATTCCTATGGACCTCAAGGTTGGCGATAAGGTTATCTACGCCAAATACGGAGGCACGGAAATCAAGGTCGATGACGAAGAAATGATGATTCTCCGCGAGAGCGATATTCTGGCGAAGAAAACAAAATAACAAGGGAAGGCAAGGAGGAAGAATATGGCCAAACAGATTATTTTCGGTGAAGATGTCAGACACGCCCTCAAAAAGGGCATCGACGCTCTGGCGGATGCGGTAAAAGTAACTTTAGGTCCCCGCGGCCACTGCGTCGCTCTGGACAAGAAATGGGGCGCCCCCTCGGTGATTGACGACGGCGTCACCATTGCTAAAGACATTGAACTACCCGACCCATTCGAGAATATGGGCGTGCAGTTGGTAAAGGAAGCCGCCAGCAAGACCAATGATGCTTGCGGTGACGGCACCACCACCTCCACTATTTTAGCCCATGCCATTATCAACGGCGGTTTCAAGAACATCGCCGCCGGCGCCGAGTCCCAGGCGCTCAAACGGGGCATTCAGAAAGCCACCGCGGCTATCGTCGAGCAGCTGAAGAAAGCCTCGGTAGAAATCAAAGACAAAGCCCAGATTGCCCAAGTTGGCACCATCACCGCCAAAGATAAAGAAATTGGCGACATGCTGGCCGAGGTAATGGAAAAAGTGGGCAAAGACGGCGTTATCACCGTCGAAGAATCCAAAGGCACCAATAATGAAGTTGAATATGTTGAAGGTATGCAATTCGACCGCGGCTATGTCAGCGCTTATTTCGTCACCAACGCCGAACGCATGGAAGCCGTTATCGAAGACCCCTATATCTTAATTACCGATAAGAAAATTTCGGCCGTGGCCGACATTCTGCCTGCCCTGGAGAAAATACTCCAGGTCAGCAAGAATCTGCTCATCGTCGCCGAGGACATCGACGGCGAGGCTTTAGCGACGCTAGTCGTTAATAAACTGCGCGGCACCATCAACGTCCTGGGCGTGAAAGCCCCCGGCTTCGGCGACCGCCGCAAGGCGATGCTGGAAGATATGGCCATTCTCACCGGCGGTAAAGTCATTTCCGAAGAAGTCGGGCGCAAACTGGATTCCGTTACCGTGGAAGACCTTGGCCGCGCCCGCCGCGTTACCTCTGATAAAGACAATACCACCATCGTCGAAGGCAAAGGTTCCGAGGCAGAAATCAAAGGCAGAATCAAGCAGATTAAAGCCCAGATTGAAGAAACCACCTCCGACTTCGACCGCGAGAAGCTCCAGGAACGCCAGGCCAAACTGGTCGGCGGCGTGGCCGTCATTAAAGTCGGCGCCTCCACCGAAGTTGAGCTCAAAGAAAAGAAGCACCGCTTCGAGGACGCTATCTCGGCCACCAAAGCGGCGGTTGAAGAAGGCATCCTGCCCGGCGGCGGCGTTGGGCTGCTTAACGCCCTGAGTGTGCTGGATAAACTGGTAGTCCCCGACGACGAAGCCACCGGCGTCGATATCGTCCGCAAAGCCGTTATCGAACCGTTACGCTGGATTGCCACTAATGCTGGTAAAGACGGCTCCGTCGTTGTTGAAAACGTCAAGAAATCCAAGAAAGGCACCGGCTACGATGCCGAACATGACGAATATGTTGATATGGTCAGCAAAGGCATTATCGACCCCACCAAGGTCGTCCGCACCGCTCTGGAAAATGCTGCCAGTATTGCCGTAATGGTCCTGATTACAGAATCGCTGGTCGCGGATATTCCGGAAAAGAAGGACGCTCCCGCGATGCCTGCCGGCGGCGGCATGGGCGGCATGGGCGATTACGGGATGTAATCTCTTAGAACAATTAACACATGAAATCAGAATAGCCCCGAGTAACATCGGGGCTATTTATTTTAGGGAGCTGTGGTTTGATTTATTGAGTACTATAACCCCATAATACGGTATCTGGAATGAAAGGAGTAGGCAAGAATATGAAAATCACTACCGTAGAAATATGGGATATGGATATTGCATCACTTCCGATGGACCACCCTGTAATTATTAGAGTAAATACCGATGACGGCATTAGTGGTCTGGGTGAAGTGGGATTGGCTTATGGTACCGGCCACACGGCAGGGGCGAGTTATGTTAAAAACCTGGCAGAAACCTTCCTCATCGGGGCGGACCCCATGAAAACCGAAAAACTATGGGATACTATGTTCCGCAGCACGTTCTGGGCGCAGGGCGGCGGCCCCGTGGTTTTTGGGGCGATGAGTGCTATTGACATCGCCTGCTGGGATATTAAGGGGAAAGCCTTAAAGCAGCCGGTATACCAGTTGCTGGGCGGCAAAACCAATGATAATCTGCGGAGTTATGCCAGTCAGATACAATTTGGCTGGGATAAGAACAAATTTTTACGTTTAACCAAACCGGCGGAATATGCCGAAGCAGCCCGTGCTGCAGTTGCCGAGGGATACGATGCCGTTAAGGTCGACCCCACCACTTTTGATGAAAGCGGAGGAAAGACATCCGACCTTAATAAAATACTAAAGGCTGGCACTGTGAAAATGGTATATGAAAGAATCAAAGCTATCCGCCAGGCAGTAGGGGATGATGTGGATATCCTCATTGAACTCCACTCCGTTACGAGCGTCACCAGCGCCATTCAGTTGGGACGCGCGCTGGAAGAATTCAATTGCATGTTTTTTGAAGAAGGTGTGCATTACTTGAATCCGGCTTTGCAGAATAAACTGGCGCGCAACGTTAAAATACCCATGGCCGCCGGCGAGCGCCTTTACACCCGTTGGGGATACCGCCAGTATTTTGAAGACCAGTCGCTGGACATGATACAGCCCGACCTCTGCCTGGTGGGCGGATTGACCGAGGGTAAAAAAGTCTGCGATTACGCCCATGTGTACGATATTACGGTGCAGCTGCACGTTTGCGGCAGCCCGGTAACCACCGCCGCCGCGCTCCAGTTAGAAGCTGTGATACCCAACTTCCAGATTCACGAACACCATGCCAATGCTATTAAACCCGCCAACCGTGAGTATTGTGTGCCCGATTACCAACCGATTAAAGGACGATATGCCGTGCCTGACCTCCCTGGGTTAGGATTAGACTTAAACGAAAAAGTAATGTCCAAACAT
>CAIWTG010000129.1 GCA_903915565.1 uncultured Chloroflexota bacterium | reverse complement strand
CTTGACCTTGTCCTCCAGCTTGAGAGTGGGGTCGGTGGGCAAAGACGTTACCGCTTTCACAGCCTCTCCGGCGGAATAGCCCAAAACGGTGAGCGCCGCCAGCACGTCCGCGTTTTCCTGGGGTGCCTGCGTGGCCGGGGTAATGACCCACCCGGCGCCTATCTTCTCTTTAAGCTCTAAAATAATGCGGTTGGCCACTTTTTTGCCGATGCCGGGTATCATGTCCAGCATATCCGCGTTGGCGGTAGCGATAGCCGTGGTAATCTGGTCGGGGGTAAGGGCGGAAAGCATAGCTAAAGACAGCTTGGGCCCCAGCCCCGATACGCTGATTAAAGTTTCAAAAAGCCATAATTCCTCGGCGGTAGGGAAGCCGAAAAGCGCGATGTTATCCTCGCGCACATGCATGTGGGTATAGACTTTAACCTCCGCCCCCGGCTTACCGATGGTTGCCAGGGAGGAGGTGGGCATAGCTACCCGGAACCCCACGCCCCCCACATTGATAATTGCCGCATCGCTGCTGATGCTCTCTATTTTCCCAGACAAACTGGATATCATTGTCGCTCCCCATGTCTCGTCAGTAGGTTATTCAAATGTATTTCCTGCGCGTGGCAGATGGCAATCGCTAAAGCGTCGGCGGCGTCATTAGGCTGGGGGATTTCCGCCAGGCCTAACTGGAGGCGCACCATCTCCTGAATTTGTTCCTTGCTGCTGGCGCCGTAATTGGCGACCCGCTGTTTTACCTGCGTTGGGGAGTATTCAAAGGTGGGGATGCTTTTGCTGGCGGCGGCGAGGAGGGCTATTGCCTGGGCGCGCCCGATAGCGAACGCCGACTTAACATTTTTAGCAACGAAAGGAGACTCTACAGCGACGGCATCCGGTTTATGGAGTTTTACTACTTTGAGGAGTTCGGTATAAAGGCGATTTAGTCTTTCGCCCATGGGGAGTTTTGGCGGTACGGTTATGGCACCGAAATCGACCAGGGCAACATCAGCGTCTTCGCTTTCGATAACGCCCCAACCCATCACCACCGTGCCCGGGTCGATTCCTAAAATTTTCATTTCATGTTCTTAAAATTATGAGGCGGCCTGAATGGCAGCCATGACGGATTCCGGGATATCCACGTTGGAATAGACATTTTGCACGTCGTCCAGCTCTTCCAGTCTATCCAGCAGCTTAAGCGCCTGGGTAGCGCCTTTTTCATCGACGGTGACCATGGTCTCCGGCACCATTTGTATTTCGCTGGATTCAACTGCAATTTTTGCCGCTTCTAGAGCAATCCGCACTTTTTCCAGGGCATCCGGCTTGGTATATATTTCCATCATGTCGCCGTCGGTTTTCACATCATCGGCGCCGGCATCAATGGCGGCCAATTCCATGTCTTCAGATTTGCCTTTTTCCACGTTGACAACGATAACACCGCGGGATTTGAACATCCACGATACGCAGCCGTTTTCGCCCATGGTTCCGCCGTGCTTGGTGAAGGAACTCCGCACTTCCTGTACGGTGCGGTTCTTGTTATCAGTCATAGCGCTAACCATTATAGCGATACCGTTAGGGCCGTAGCCTTCCAGCGTCATCTCAATGAGTGCGCCGCCTTCACCCGTGCCGGTGCCTTTGCCGATTGCCCGGTCGATGTTGTCCAGAGGCATGTTGGAATCGCGCGCTTTCTGGACGGCCAAACGCAGGCGGAAGTTGGAATCCAGATTGCCGCCGCCTTCTT
>CAIWTG010000128.1 GCA_903915565.1 uncultured Chloroflexota bacterium | reverse complement strand
GGGAGAGTAATATTATTCTTTTTCTTCGGTTTCGTCAGCCGGTACATTCGCGGGGTCATCGACATCATCTTCGGCTGCTTCTTCCGCATCATCGGTGGCTTCCTCGGCAATGTCTTCCAACTCATGTACCTCATCGGCTATAGTATCGCTGTTTTCACTAACGGCCGGTAATTCGCCTTCTATCGGGCCCGCCAGGCTGGCCAGCAGGCGCATGGCTTCGGTTTCCTCGCTGGCTTTAAGCTCGGCAATTTGCTCCTCTTTGAGATAGCGCGCCGGAATCAGCTTGCCGATGATAACGTTCTCCTTAAGCCCCACCAGCCTATCTACCTTGCCATTAGCTGCGGCCTCGGTGAGAATGCGGGTGGTCTCCTGGAACGATGCCGCCGCCAACCAGCTATCCGTGCTTAACGATGCCCGGGTAATGCCCAGCAGCACCGTATGTGCCGTGGCAGGCTCGCCGCCTTCGGCGAGGACTTTGGCGTTGGTATCTTCATACAGATACTTGTCCACCAGCTCATCCGGCACAAGGTCGGTATCACCAGCCGAATCGATGCGCACCTTGGTCAGCATCTGCCGGGAGATAACCTCGATGTGTTTATCGTTAATGTTAACACCCTGGGAGCGGTAAACCTTCTGTACCTCATCCACCAGGTATTGCTGGACGGCATCCTTGCCCAATATACGCAGGATGTCGTGGGGGTTGATGGAGCCATCCGTCAACTGCTGTCCCGCTTTTACCTGGGCGCCGTTCTGTATCCAGATGCTCGCTGTAGAAGAGACGACGTATTCGCGCTCCTCTTTTTCAGCGTAGCTGATGACTAACTGCTTCTTTTTAACGTTAACCTCACCCGCAAAGCGCGCCACCAGCGGCTGATTTTCTGCCGTGGGGGCGGTTTCTTCTTTACCTTTGGCGGCTTTGGTCTTGGGGGGCGCTGGCGGAGCGGCTAATATCGCCCCGATGTCTACATATTGTCCGGTTTTAACCATTACCTGCCAGCCAACCGGCAGGGTATATTCGTCGTTATATATTTCTGTGCTGGCGATTTTTATACTTCTGCCTTCATCACCCTGAACTATCTCGGCATTACCGTCTATTTCCGAGATAATAGCCTGGCCGCGGGGAGTTCTGGCTTCAAAAAGCTCTTCTACGCGGGGAAGACCGGAGGTGATATCCAGCCCCACCACACCGCCGGTGTGGAAGGTACGCAGCGTTAGCTGAGTGCCCGGCTCGCCGATACTTTCCGCGGCGACAATGCCAACCGCGACGTCTTTTTCAACCATTTTACCGCGGGCAAGATCGCGTCCGTAGCAAAAGCGGCAGGAGCCACGCCGCGACTCACAAGTGAGCGGCGACCGCACGTAAGCCGATGTTAACCCGGCAGCAATTATTTTCTCAATATTTATCTCGTCGATTTCTTCATTGCGGGCAACGATAATTTCGCCCGTTTTCGGGTCGACGATATCACTGGCAGCCAATCGTCCTAGAGCTCGCTCGGCCAGTGAGGGGAGCAATCCTTTTTCTTTCGGCTCCGCCACTATGATACCCTCGGTGGTACCGCAGTCATCTACAAGGGTGATGGCGTCTTGCGCTACATCAATAAGACGGCGGGTAAGGTAGCCGCTATCGGATGTCCTTAAAGCGGTATCCGCCAAACCTTTACGAGCGCCATGGGTGGAGATAAAGTATTCCAGCACGCTATGGCCTTCGCGCAAACTGGACTTGATTGGGAATTCGATGATTTTACCAGCGGGGTCGGTCATCAAACCGCGCATGCCGGCCATCTGGCGTATCTGGGAAATGTTACCTTTAGCGCCGGAATGCGCCATCATATAAACACCGCCGTAGCGGTCGAGGTTGTTCTGAATTGTATTGGTGATAAGATTGGTGCACTCGTTCCAGATATCAACGACGCCGTTATATCTTTCGTCCTCGGTGATGAGACCGCGGTGGAACTGGTTTTCAATAGTGG
>CAIWTG010000127.1 GCA_903915565.1 uncultured Chloroflexota bacterium | reverse complement strand
TATTGTCCTTAACCAGAAGTTCCTGCAGGATAACGGAAAGCTGCTCGGCACCACCTTTTACGGCATCAAGACCATTGAGAGCATCAAGGCAACAGGGTCAGAGCTCTCAAGCGCAATACATAAGTCCGTGGTTGCGGCGACTTTTTTAACGACGTTGACGAACCTCTCTTTATTCTTCGAAGAATTCCTGATACAAATAAGATTCGCCGAAATGGCCTGGCCGACCCTTTCGAATTCCAGCTTTTTGATATCGGAAACAGCCTTTTCGATATCAGCGTCCGGGCCCGTATCCTCCACGAGGAAGCCTATCGCCGCGGGATGATAGAACTTCTGCTCGTGCCGGTACATCACGGTCTCATTGCCTATCTCGATCTTACGCGAGCCCGTGCCGATCGTGATAAGTTTGATGGGCGGCTGGGCCGCAGACTCAAGCGCCTCGCGCGCATTCGCGGTTATGTGCGGGCACTTGTCGAGCGACGCCTTCTTCTGGGCGAGCGCCATCGCGAACGCCAGGCAGGTAGCAAACCCGCAATCTTTGCAGTTGGTCTTCGGCAAAAGTTTATAAATATCCAACCCAGACAATGCCATTGTAATCTCTCCTAATTATCTCCCACTACTCACTACACACTACCTAACCCACCACACACTACCCACAACCCACTACCCTATTTTCTAACTTTGCTTGGCACTGTACGGTATTTATAATCTTTATTCTGGTCGAGCGGCGGCTCAGTGAAAGCCCTGTATACCACAAGATCGGTCATTTGCGTAATGCCGGGTATTACCTTTTCAATTTTAGAATTTATCGCGTCAACCTCCTCCTGGATAGGCACGCCTCTGGCCAACGGGTATTTTGTAACGTAAATTACCACGGGCGCGAGTTTATTTTGGACAAACTCGATATCGAGCCCGCAGATCACCGGCGCGTTCTTCACCCATGCCGCCTTGAAAGGGAACTTGTATCTCTTCGCGGCTTCCGTACCTCCTGCCTTAAAAAAATCGAACATCTCCTTCTCTTTGTCATATGCGATGAACGGGGCGGGACGGACGAAAGATTTAACTAACTGCATCATCTGCATTGCCGGCACGATCCAGCCCTTGTCATACATCTTCCTGGCTTCCTCATACCATTGGATAGGGCTCTTTCCGTCCACCTTATATACGCCGCAGTTAAAGTTGAAAAGCTGCCATCCTTCTTTGGTCTTGAGATAAACGAAGCACAATACGAGATCCTTGAAATTGCCGCTTGATGTCAGGAGCGATACAAAGATGGACCCCTTGCCGCCTTCAACGCTCATGTTGAATTTATTGCCATTGTCGCCGGGCAAAGTCACCATAGCCACACCAGCGCCTTTCACGTCGATGAGATACTCATGGAACATGTTGAAGGGCGTGCCCTTGGCAAGTTGGCCCAATTGCTCATAAGTACTCCTGACGCTTGCCTCGAGGTTCGGGTCATTCCTGCCCTCCTCAACGAACATGTTCATCATCACACCAGGCCTGTTGTCCTGCATGCTCCGGCATAGCGTATTATTTATCGCGTGTATCGCATTGCGGATATCGGAGGCGATCTCGCCGTCGACTTGCGTAACGGCCTCAGGCGCATTCGCGCAGTAAGCGGAATACGTCATTGCGATAAGCGCTATAGTCAGAATTGTAATCTTGAATAGTCTCATAAAGTTTTCTCCGTAAATGAACATCTCGACCATGGGCGGGTCCTGCCACTCCTCGCCTTTTGTCCAAAATTTTACATGGCAAATTTTGGACATCTCAAACAGTTTGCTATCCAGATTTTGCTCTGTCAAAATCTGGACTTTGTGTTATTTGTACTGACCACGGACACTCACGTACCAATTAGGGGAAAGTGGTAACCCCACCCCGTACCCTTAGGTAACGCTTATTTAAACGACAAAAGGCTCGGGGTGTCACCCGCCCTACTGTTAACAAACCACTTACTGCCAAGTTATTATTCGCAACTCTCTATATACTTGGTGCCAATTCTACAATCAAACTCGTGGCGGCATATAATAAATAGTTCCGCCCCTTTTATTCGTGTTACACAATTCGCAATTCACAGCCTAAAAGAGATTTAATTGACACAAAATCCGTAAATGGTAAATTTTTCGATTCTCGCCGAAGGAATCCCCGTAGGGATTCGTGCCGAGCGGGGCGTAAAATTTCGAGCAGATGCGAGAAATTTTCCCGCAGCGAAATTTTACATGGCTAAAATTTCGCGTCCCGCGAGGCACAATCCCGAAAGGGGATTCCTCCCGCGACGAAAAATTTCGCATTTTACTTCAATAGTTTCTTGTTTTGCGGCAAGCTTCGATAATTTTCTTTACTGATTACTTTCTTGCCGCTTTTGCGCTCCAGCTCTTTTCTTGCGTTGCCTGCGACAGCACCGCCTTCAAAAGCGGCCTGCTTATTTTGAACAAACCCCTGAGCGTCTTTATTAACTGCAATTTCTTTGGTTGATGCCTCGCCAAGCATTGAAAAGATAAGCTCTAAATCGGTCATGTGATCCCTTAGGTTTTCCCGCTTTAGCCCTTTATGCTTCTTGTAGGCGGACGGTGTCATATCGAAAGTTGCCTTTGATATTTCAGCGGTCAATATTTCGTATTCCTTCTTCTCCTGAATGCCGCGTTTCTGCCACTGGTCGG